>JAAYQK010000065.1 GCA_012519325.1 Gracilibacteraceae bacterium
ACTATGACTTTTAATGGGTCGAACAGTGGCTTTGGTCACTGATTTAATACAAAATAATTGTACAAGGAGGTGAATTTATGGAATATGTAAAGATGCCAGAATTACTATCAGCTGATGCAGCAAGGGTACTTGCCGAGAATATGGATGCTGTCAGAGAAATGATGAGCTATAGAGAAAGTGATGGTGGCTGTAATGGTAATGATGATTGCTGCTGCCCAAAGAAAATAAAGTTCATATTTGTTTTGAACAATGTGGTAATAATCAACGTCAACGCAGTTTGTGAAGAAGAAGATAACAAACGCGGCCATGGTAAATGCTAATTGTGCAACATAAGTTCAAAACTAGAAAAGGATAAATGGCAAAGCCATTTATCCTCCGGATACATAACAGAATCCAGCAAGAGAGGTGATAAAAACATGGATCGAGGCGGTTTATACCGGGGAAAGCTGTCAAATGAATTTATCCAATTAAAGCAGGAGGTAGCAGTGCTTGAAGTAAAAGTAGAGGAATTTGGTAAAATACTTAAGCTGATACCTAGACAAGTGTGCAATAGAAAGCTGGTTGCCAAGTATAAGAAAAATATGAATGAAGCAGAAGAGCATCTGGCTGCTAAAAAGAAGGAGTTGGAATGCATGTTCAAAGCAGAACAGTTTACTGCAAAGAAGGAGGAACCGAAATGCAGGGATAATCTCATGGAGTTTTGGAAATAGTAACTGATACACTTTTAATGGCCGATATCAAAGACAGATATCGGCCTGTAATTTTCAAGCTATTTATTTTGCAGCAAGGAATCCAAAATCGGGACCTTGTACTGCTCTAGTTTGCATATCTTTTCAATTTTAGCCGACTTAACAGCTTTATTGGATTTGTAAATATTCTTTACAAGTCCAAAGAACCAATGGGGGAACAGCAGGTCAATATACAAGACATGCTTTTCCTTCTCATCCATGGGATTTATCTGGGTATACCAATCTGTGACCTCATTAATGAGGCATACACTCCAATGGTTTTTGTTTTCGGCTAGTTTACCAATTATTTTTCTTAAGTCCCTGGAGGGAAGGTCAAAGGTTACACCATCCAAGTCGAGCACATATATTCCGTTGTCGGTCATAAGGGCATTACCCTTGCCGTAATCCTGATGACACAGCACTACGGAGTCGGAGCCCGGACCGGTTAGGCTGTCATAGGATGATTTGTTTATGAGTTCTATAGCTCTTCCTGCTATTGCAATCATGGAATCAGCGTATTTCAGGTAAGTTGAATGATGTGGAGCTGAAGCGTTATCTGCGGCAATTGCTTTCCATTCTGCGAACTTGTTTTTCATTGAAGCATACTGCTCCGGTAACTTACCAAGCTTGGAAGAGGTTCTTGCATTTTCAACAGGACTGTAGCCCTTTGAAAACGTATGGAATTTGGCCAGTCCTTTGACAGCCAACTCCAGGTCTTTACTTATGTCGAAGTTTAGATCTCTCCCGTTCAACCATTCATAAACAACAAAAAGCTGGTCATCATAAATGGTTATTGGCTGGTTGTTTATGTTAAGCATTATTCCGGGAACATTTCCTCCTTTGTTTTTTATATATATCTGGGCATTGACTGAGAAGAGAGCCTTGTCATAGGTTTGTTTCAACCTCTTGAGGCAAAGCGTTTCACTGCCGGCCCGGATTTTCCATACAGTCTTTATACTTCCGCTTTGGACTACTGTCACAGCTGATGGCGATATGTCATAGTTTTTTAATACATCAAGTGCCAGCTTAACAAGACTGTTTGAATCTTTCATATGGTTATCCAAGCAGCTCACTCCTTCCGACTAAGTTTCCCAGGCAGCAGGGATTCAAAATTATCAAGCACCTGTATTATGCTCTTTTCGAAGGCAGACATTTCTCTTAGCCTTAGAAGGTATTTTCCGTATGACCATTCCTTATCCCGCTTGTAATAGTATTTATTCATAGCACCTATGAAAAGATGTGGGAACATAAGGTCCAGCTTGACCACATGCCACTCTGACAGGGAAAGAGGATTTTCGGATTGGTAGTAGTCCATTATTTTCTCGGTAAGATCGATGTTCCAGCTCCCGACTTTCTTCATAACCTTGTTGAAAATTTTTCTGATATCCCTGGCTGGTATATCTATGGTTATAGAGTCAGTATCCAATACATACATGGTGTTTGAGGTATCCATAAGCAGGTTTCCTGCTGCAAAATCCTGATGACAGAGGCCGCCGGTCTTACTTACCTTATCAACCCACTCCTTGTACTCAGATCCTTTTAAACCGTTTATTGCATTTATCGCCCGGCTGTAGAATCCGGGAAACTCATGGATAATTAACTTACCTATGGCTCCGGTTTGCTCTTGAGCTTTCTCATATTTATAGAACTTTTCCATATCATCTATTTGTTCCTGATAGTCCTCGATCCATTTTCCAAGGTGAACTTTAGGTTTGGTACCGGGTAGAGAGGAAAAGCCTGCCGAAGCCCGATGGAACCTTGCCATTTCCTTGATAACCGCCTCAAGCTCCCGAGGAGATTCATATCTGGGGTTTCTTCCATTTACAGCGTCTGAAAGAACATAGCAGGTACCGCTAATATTAACATAATCTCTGCCGTCTCTGGTGCTGTTAATCTTGGGTATGCGTATCCCGTTATTAGTTAGGTGCTTGACAGCTGACAGGATATACTTAAATGTATCTTCCGAATTGGATATTTTCTTTAATATCTTATAGCCTTGGGGTGTCTGTACCCACCATACACCTTTTTTGTCTTTGTATGATTCATTTCTAATCCCCTCAACTTTAATATCATAATTGCTTAGTACTTCATTTATGGGTTCCTGGTTGATACCGCTCAAAGCAATCACTCCCTGAAAAGGTTGTAATCAGGGGGGATAGATCCGCCCCTGATTTATTCTTCCTCGTTTTCCCATGACATCTTGATGTTTATGGACCCTACTGAATCATATTTTATTTTGTATTCAATGTCACGGTCAGCGGGGATGCGTACTGTCTGGCCTTCAACTTCCAGCTTTCCGGCAAAGAGTTCCGGTATAACTTTTTTGATAAAGTCGCTGAGTTCTGCTTTTGTTCCGACAAATTCCTCCTGATATTTCATAATAACACCTCCCTCTGAATCTATATATTTCTTTAAGGCTTGGCCCCTCTCACTAAAATAATACTCAGATATAACATTGTATGTTACTCATTTTGCAACAATAATTCAACTTCTTCTTAAGGCATATCTCAAATACATCCCATTATTTAGCATAATCTGTATCAAAAATTGAACTTCGTTATATTATGTACTAGGACAAGTCAGTTACTAAATAGTATTAGTGCTTGTGCATGTTTTTTCGGATGCAAATGAAATTCCAAATTTGAGGGTCGGAGGTGTGAAATAATGAAAATTGCATTGATTTGTACGGAAAAGCTTCCTGTTCCCCCAGTTTTAGGCGGCGCAATTCAACAATATATCGATGGCGTTTTGCCTTATTTATCAAGATATCATGAAGTGACTGTCTTTTGTATAGCGCATCCCAGTTTACCTGAGCAAGAGATAGTAGACGGAGTGAACTATATAAGAGTCCCCGGCAGGAACAAGAAGGAATACCTTAATAATGTAATGGCTCAGCTAAAAGATGAGTTTGATATAGTTCATGTATTCAACAGGCCTCTTTGGGTTCCTGTTTTAGGCAAGAAGCTAAAAAATGCAAAATTTAGCCTCAGCATTCATAATGAAATGTTTCTCCCTGAAAAGATACCTGCTGAAACAGCTGTTGAATGCATAGAAATGGTAGAATTTATCACCACCGTCAGCAAGTTTATTGCTGACGGGATCAGAAGATTATATCCTATTGCGGATAGAAAATTGAATGTAGTTTACTCAGGGGTTGATGTTGATAAATATCAACCCTGGTGGTCTGAGAATAGAACTAATAATAAGGCCGAATTAAAATCAAAGCTGGGCAAGGATAAAATAGTTCTTTATGTAAGCAGGCTTAGCCCCAAGAAGGGGTCGGATATAGTACTAAAAGCAATGGGAAAAGTTATGGAATACAGAAATGATGTAGCATTAGTTGTGGTTGGAAGTAAATGGTATGGAAATAATAAATCCGATGATTATATACGGTCTCTGAAGTCATTTTCCGAAAATATGAAAGGGCCTGTGTTATTCACCGGATTTGTTCCGCCGTCAGAAATGCCTGATTTCTTCAGTTTAGGCGATATATTCTTATGCGCATCTCAATGGGAAGAGCCATTGTCAAGGGTACATTATGAAGCAATGGCCGCAGGCTTGCCTATTATAACAACGAACAGAGGAGGAAATGCCGAGGTAGTATCCTGGGAATACGGGAACGGCATAGAAATAGACGATTATAGTAATCCTGATGAATTTACGTATGCAATAAACTATCTGCTTGACAATCCTGATATGGCGCTTAAACTCGGTAAAAAAGGGCGCAGTCTTGCAGTTCTGCGTTATAACTGGGAAAGAGTCGCCAATGATTTATTGCAGCTTTTTCAAAGGGCTTAGGAGACTATGACAGGAAGGAGGATTACTATGAATATAGCAGTTATTGGTGCCGGTTATGTAGGATTGGTTACGGGCGGATGTCTTGCACTGCTGGGCATGAATGTGATTTGTATGGATATTGATGAGGATAAAATCAATAAATTAAAAAATGGAGTTGTTCCGATATATGAACCGGGTCTGGAGAGTATTATTAAAGAAAACTACGATTTGGGAAGGTTAAATTTTACAACATCTATAAAAAATGCCGTAGAAAACGCTGAAGTGATTTTTATTGCAGTGGGCACGCCACCATTGGAGGATGGTTCGGCTGACATGAAATATGTGCATCAGGCAGTACGAGATATAGCAAATCATATTGAGGATTATAAGGTTATCGTATGTAAAAGCACTGTACCCGTAGGAACGGGACAATGGATTAAATCAGTAGTTAAAACCATTTTACAGCAGAAAGGCAAATGGCATGACTTTGATGTTGTATCTAATCCTGAATTTCTGCGGGAAGGAACTGCTGTTAAGGACTTCCTGAAGCCTGACAGAATTGTGATTGGTGCTGAAAGTGAAGCAGCCATAAATATTATGAAAAGGATATATGCAGTTCAGATTCAGTTGGATTTGCCAATGGTTGTGTCTAATATAGAAACGGCTGAAATGATAAAATATGCTTCCAATGCCTTCCTGGCAACAAAAATAAGCTATATAAACGAGATAGCAGATATGTGCGACTTCTGCAATGCTGATATCAGCGTTGTATCTAAAGCAATGGGGCTGGACAGCAGAATAGGGCCGAAGTTTTTAAATCCGGGGCCGGGCTACGGAGGCAGCTGTTTTCCTAAGGATACTAAGGCCCTTGTAAATATTGGCAAGAAGCTTGGATGCTTACCTATGATTGTAAACAGCACTGTGGAAGTAAATGATAACCGGCCCGGAATAATGTTTGAAAAGATAAAAAAAACAATCGGCGATATTGAGAATAAGACAATCACAATTTTAGGAATTGCTTTCAAACCGGAAACCGATGACATCCGGGAAGCGCCTTCTATAAATATTATAAGAATGCTTCTGGATAATGGAGCTAAAATCAAAGCTTATGATCCTGAAGCTATGGTAAATGCAAAAAAAGTATATCCTGATCTTTCGGTTGAATATTGCAGTGATGTATATTCGGCTTGTGAAGGCAGCGACTGCATTGTGATTGTTACCGAATGGAAGGATTTTACCGGATTGGATTTTTTAAAATTGAAATCTATTGTTCGCAATCCGGCTTTTGTGGATCTAAGAAATATATATGAGCCTGACTATGTAAAAAGCTTCGGTTTTTTATACAAGGGAGTGGGAAGAAAATGAGTACTGTTTTGGTTACCGGTGGAGCGGGATTTATAGGCTCTCATTTGTGTGAAAAGCTTCTGGAGCTTGGATATAGGGTAATAAATTTAGATAATTTTAATGACTTTTATGATCCGAAAATTAAAAGAAAGAATATATTGACAGCCCTTTCAAACAGGAGATATACCCTTATTGAAGGAGATATAAGAGATAGGAAGCTTTTAGAGAAAACATTCAATACATTTAATATAGATACCGTAGTTCATATTGCAGCCCTTGCAGGAGTCAGAGCATCCATTGGAAGCCCCCTTGAGTATGTTGATGTGGATATCAAAGGAACAATCAATCTTCTTGAATTCAGCAGAGATTTTAAAGTAAAGAAATTTATTTTTGCATCAACCTCTTCCGTATACGGATTAAATTCTATTCCTTTTAAAGAAGACGGAATAAAGTCGCCGATATCGCCTTATGCAGCAGCTAAGCTGGCCGGAGAGTTATTTTGCAGTACCTATAATATGCTTTATGACATACCGGTAGTATGCTTGAGGTTTTTCACAGTTTATGGCCCAAGACAAAGGCCGGAAATGGCTATACATTATTTTACAAGGCTGATAGATGAAGGGAAAGAGGTGCCTATATGGGGAGATGGGACAAGTTCAAGAGACTACACATATATTGATGATATTATTAATGGGATAGTTGCTTCAATTTATCTCAAATGTTCATTTGATATATTCAACCTGGGAAATTCAAACCCAATAAAGCTTAATGATCTGATAGACTTAATAGAACAAAAGCTTGGTAAATCTGCACGCAGAGTGTATTTGCCGGTACAGAAGGGAGATATGGAACACACCTATGCGGACATAACAAAATCGAAAACTATATTGGGATATAATCCTGAGGTTTCAATTGAAGAAGGAATAGAAAAGTTTATAGACTGGTACAAGAGGCAAGAATATGCCCAATTTTAGGCGAAAAGTATTAGATACGAGAGTTAAGATAGGGCTTTGAAGCTGCGCGGCAGCTATATTGCTGGCTTTGAATACTTGGCATAAAAGTTGCAATATCCTAATATGAATAGTAAAAAATTCATTGAGGAGGTATAATATACAATGAGAGAAGTTGTTATCGCAAGTGGGGCAAGAACAGCAATCGGCAATTTCAACGGAAGTCTGGCAGGTGTTTCCGCGGTTGATCTGGGTGTGGCTGCAGTCAGGGAAGCAATTAAGAGAGCGGGAATCACTCCTGAAATGGTGGATGATACTATCATGGGATGTATTCTTCAGGCAGGCCTTGGCCAGGGAGTGGCACGGCAGGTAGCTGTGAAGTCAGGGATACCTATTGAGAAGCCCGCTTATACGATCAATATGATATGCGGTTCAGGTTTGAGAACGGTACAGATTGCCGCACAGCAGATAATATCAGGAGAATGTGACGTTGTTGTCGCAGGCGGAACTGAGAACATGAGTGCGGCTCCTTATTTGCTGAGGAATGCCAGAACGGGATACAGAATGGGTCACGGAGAAATAATAGATTCAATGATATACGACTCCCTCACTGATATATTCAACAATTACCACATGGGTGTGACTGCCGAAAATCTGGCGGAAAAGTATAACATATCCAGAGAAGAGCAGGATGCTTTTGCCGCTTCCAGCCAGAACAAAGCCGAAGCAGCGATTAGAGAAGGCAAGTTCAAGGATGAGATAGTCCCTGTGGTCATTCCTTCAAAGAAGGGTGATATTGTAGTGGATACCGATGAATTCCCAAGGGCGGGAGTGACAACGGAAGCCCTGGCCAAGCTGAGGCCGGCCTTCAAGAAGGATGGCACTGTAACAGCCGGAAATGCATCGGGTATAAATGACGGTGCCGCAGCATTGGTTATAATGGCTGCAGATAAAGCGAAAGAGCTTGGGTTGAAGTCTCTTGCCAAAATTGTGAGTTATGCTTCCGCAGGGGTTGACCCAAGTATAATGGGTATAGGGCCGGTGCCGGCGGTTAAGAAAGCATTGGAAAGAGCAAATCTGAAGTTGGAGGATATAGACCTTATTGAAGCCAATGAGGCTTTTGCGGCCCAGTCTATTGCAGTGGCAAGGGATTTAGGCTTTGACATGAATAAAGTGAATGTAAACGGAGGCGCAATTGCTTTAGGACATCCGGTGGGAGCCAGTGGCGCAAGGATACTTGTAACACTTCTTTACGAAATGAGGAGAAGAAAATCGAAAAAAGGCCTAGCCACCTTATGTATCGGCGGAGGTATGGGAACCGCCCTTATAGTGGATATGCAGGAAAACTGAAGAGAGGAGAGAGAGTATGAGGCTTAAAGATAAAGTAGCTATTGTAACCGGTTCTACAAAGGGTATAGGAAAGGAGACCGCAATGGTTTTTGCCCGGGAAGGGGCTAAGGTGGTAATTTGCGGTACACGTGAAAACGCAGTAAAGGAAGTTACAGAGGAGATCAGGTCAAAGGGGGCAGAGACCCTGGGCTTCAAAGTGGACGTGGGCAGCAGGACACAGGTGGATGAAATGGTTGCAGAGGTTAAGAAGGCATGGGGCAGAATAGACATACTTGTTAACAATGCAGGCATAACAGCAGATGCGATGCTTAAGAAAATGTCGGAAGAGCAGTTTGATAAAGTTATCAACATAAACCTTAAGGGAGTATACAACTGTGCCCAAGCCGTATTGGAAACAATGACGGAGCAGGGAAGCGGCGTAATACTCAATGCCTCGTCGATTGTGGGCATATATGGAAATATAGGGCAGACAAACTACGCGGCAGCTAAGTGGGGGGTTATAGGCATGACGAAAACCTGGGCCAAGGAGCTTGGAAGAAAGGGCATAAGAGTTAATGCGGTTGCTCCCGGCTTTGTAATGACTCCCATGCTGGAGACTGTTCCTGAAAAGGTACTGGATTCAATCAAGGGAAAAACCCCCATGCAAAGGCTGGGAAAACCGGAGGATATTGCAAATGCATATCTGTTCCTGGCATCCGACGAGGCAAGCTACATAACAGGTACTGTGCTTTCGGTAGATGGAGGACTTGTAATTTAATAGTATTTTGAATATCAAAAAAGGATTGTTCGTTTGGAAACAGTCCTTTTTATTTATCGGTATTTTGAATTCAGCTGTTAAAGTAATAGTTGAGTTGCTTTCCATTTATCGAATATCAAAATTTCCATTGAAAAAAGAATATTACAGTAATAGATTATATAACAATAAATAAGTTATACAAGAATAATAAAAATTAGGGATAACAAAAAGTTTAACTTTGAGAATAACGGTTGTTATAATAAGTCTTAATAACTAGTTTTTGACTAATAGAGAGGTGTTTTTGGAAAAAGAAATATTAAAGGTTTAAAGGGGGAGGAACACGTTGAAACAATTACTGGATGAAATGGATTTTCTAAAAAGATTCATTAAGAATATTTCACTTCATTTTGGTGAAAATTGCGAGGTAGTTCTACATGAGATTAATAACTTTGATTCAAGAATAATTGCTATAGAAAATGGTCATGTGACAGAAAGAAGTGTTGGAGAAAGCAGTACTCATCAATTTTTTGAAGAATACTTCAGCAAGGATTTCTATAGGAATCCGGTATATATAAATAAAACTGATAAAGGTAGAATACTCGTTTCTTCTACCACTATTATTGAAGATGAACACAAGAACGTAATTGGGGCTATATGCATTAACTATGATATTTCAGATTTATTAATAGGTAAAAATGCTATTGAAAAAATCATCCAGCATAAAACAGATAAAGACATAAAAGAGGGTTATCCTGATGATATAAAAGGTATGATGAACTATTACATAAAGGAATGCGAAGCATTAATCGGAAAACCTCCCACCCTAATGACAAAAGAAGAAAAACTAAAGGCTTTGGAATATTTGGACAATAAAGGAATTTTTCTTATTACAAAATCGAGTAATCGTGTTTGTGAATATTTTAATATATCAAAATATACTTTGTATACATATTTGGAAGAAATAAGAAATAAATAAGTAACTTAATACATTTTATTTACCAGAAGGCATTAAAGAGAACATGACGCGGCAAACCTTATTAATTGTTGATGCATAGGGGTTCCTCCTGTTTTTGCGGATTATTGATTGTGATGATTACTTAATTCGACATTTACGGGAGGAAATCCTATCATATATTGAGTGGTAAACAAATTTTATGTGCATAGAGACCGCCTATATCAATGGGTTTGGATTATGCACATGGCTATTAAATATTATTTATGGAGAGGTGAGAGCATGAAAAAACTTATTAAATGCGGAATGCTATTCAGAGCTACAAATGAGGCAACCGAACAAAACATGGCAATAGTAATCGACGGCAACAAGATTTCAGATGTGTTGGGGATATCTCAGGTAGGGGATTTGGGAAATTTCGATGTGATTGATTTAAGTGAAAAATTCGTGATGCCCGGCTTAATTGATGCTCACACACACTGTTGGGCAAACGGCAGTTTCCAGGATTTAACGGATGGTGCTATGTACTCGATTTCTATACCGACTTACGCGTTAAGAGGGTTAAAATGGGTTCAAGATGACTTGATGGGAGGATTTACTACAATAAGAGATGCTGGAGCTCCCGGATTTGCTGATGTTGCAATAAGGGATGCAATCAATGAAGGTTATCATTGGGGTCCGAGAATGATGGTAGCGGGTCTTCCGATAAATGCTACGGGCGGACATGGAGATAGTTCACTTCAACCGCCATACTCGGGTGGCGACAGGAATAATGTAAGAGCAATCGTATGTGGACCGGATCAAGCTCGTCAAGCAGCTCGTTTCAACTTCAAATATGGTGCGGACTATATCAAGTTCATGTCTACATACGGAGTAATGTCAGTAGGGGATGACCCCGGACCTCAGGAACTGACTTATGAAGAGATGAGGGCAATTGTTGAAGTGGCAGAATTCAGAGGTAAAACAACAGCTACACATGCTCATGGGTTGAATGGGATCAGGTGTGCGGTAAAGGCGGGGGTTACTTCTGTTGAACACGGTACTTATATTGATGAAGAAACTGCGGAAATGATGATCGAAAAAGGAACGTATTTGGTTCCAACAATTATAGCATCACTTCGTATGCTTAACATGGCCAAAGAAGGAGAAATCGCCGATTATGCAATGAAAAAAGCGAGAATGTGCCAAAAAGTTCATTCCAATAATATACGAATGGCTTACGAAAAAGGAGTAAAAATCGCTTTAGGAACCGATGTGGCCGCTCCTTATGTTTATCATGGGACACAGGCAGAAGAGCTTGTATTAATGGTTGAAAAAATTGGAATGAAACCGGAACATGTATTGATTTCTGCAACTAAAACCGGGTCTGAGCTATTAAGATGGGATAACAAAATCGGTACCATTGAAAAGGGAAAGCTGGCAGACATTATAGCTGTTGACGGGAACCCATTGGTTGATATGAAGGTAATGAAGAATGTAAGCTTTGTGATGAAAGACGGAACGGTTTATAAGAATAATTAATTAAATTGTATGATTAAAGGGCTTCTTAATCATATGGAAATCCTATTAACATAACTAAAACATAAGTCACTTTAAGCAAACCATCTAAAATATAATTAGGGGAGGAAATAATATGAAAAAAAATATTTTAAGTTTTATGCTAATTGGAATACTAGTCTTATCTTCGCTTGCGGGTTGCACAAGCTCTAAAGTGCCGCCAAAAGATAATACGGTTCCCGAAAGCGGTACATCAAGTAATGGAAATCCATTGATAAAAAATACGGATGAAGTCATTATTTCTTTGGCGACTGAACTACAGACATTGGATACCTTTGCAATGCAAAATATTGTTACGAATGAATGTATATCAAATGTATATGATACTTTTCTAAACGTGGCTGAAGATGGGACTATTATTCCGAATGTTGCAGAAAGCTGGGAATGGGTTGAAGGTGAAAACAAATATAGATTTGTTATTAAGAAAGGGATTAAGTTTCATGACGGCACAGAACTGAAAGCAAGCGACGCGGTTTTTACCTTTAATTTGATGATGACTGAATACAAAGCTTTTCAAGCTGCAACTGCAAGCCAGATTAAAGAGGTTAAACTGGTGGATGATTACACGGTAGATGTTTACTTAAATAATCCGTCATCAAATTTCCTTTATATTTGTGCGATAAACGTTAAAATGTACTCTGAAAAAGCATATAATGAGACAAACAAGTATAAAGATACGATAGTTTCTTGCGGTCCATATAAGTTTGTATCTTATGATCCCACAACAGGAGTAGTACTGGAAGCTTTTGAAGATTATCATGGGGATATTAAGCCTAAAATAAAGAGAGCGATATTTAAAATTATTCCGGATGCAAATACACAGGTAGTTGCATTAGAGACCGGAGAACTGAATTTATCCAGGGACTTTCCAATGGCATCTGTGAAAAGCATTAAAGAGAACGAAAACCTTGATTTTTTCTCACATCCATGTGGAATGGTCAATTTCTTAATGTTTAATCAAAGAGATAATACAATTGAGCCCTTAAAGAATAAAAAGGTTCGCCAAGCTATCAATTATTGCTTGGATAAGGAATTTATGATTCAAGTAGCTGAAGAGGGCATGGCAGTTCCAGCCAGAAGTGTCGCAAACCAAGGAATGTTTGGCTATAGTGAGAATATCCCATATTATGAATACAATGTTGAAAAAGCAAAGGAACTTATGAAAGAAGCCGGATATGAAAATGGTTTCGAGTTTGATGCATTAATTACTCGCGATGGAAAAGGTAAAAAGGTTGCGGAAATTGCTTTGGAAAACTTGAAGGAAATTGGAATAAAAACTACAGTCCAGGTAGTTGAAAACAATGCCTTTATTGACAGCTTAAAAAATGGTGATTTTGTTATGGCATCAACTCATCTGAACTTAAACTCCGATGGCGATAATGCTTTGGATGTAATAAGTAAGAGAGGTTCTGTCCCATTTGCCGGTATACAGGATGAATGGATCGAAGAACAAAATCTGCTACAGAAAAGAGAACTGGATCCAGAAAAAAGATTCAAAATTTTGGAATCAATTTTAATTAGAACCTCTGAAGAAGCTTATATGGCACCAATATATTATCCTCAAAAAAGCTACGCTATTACAAAAGGCTTAAAGATTAATGGCTATGATAAGTTCGTAGGAGTCCAGCTTAAATATCTTGAGTGGGAGAAATAAACTAGATAGTATATAGTTTGCAATTAATGCCCTGGTTGATTGGCATAAAGTATCTATCAACAATCAGGGCATTTACAACAATACAACAGTACTCTTTAAAACTGTGTAACCTGTAAATATTAAATATAGTTCTAAGTAAATTTTTGGTGATATTTCTTATAATTTACCTGATATTTATTAAGTTCCATATGGAAAATTAAGAAGCCTTTTTATAACTAAATATACAAATTCAATTCTAAATCTACATAACTTGGACAAAGTGACAAAGTCATTTTACAGAAAAACGAGCAGAGAATGTAGGAGGGTTATTATGTTAAAGAAAAATGTTAGCAGATATGACAGATTAAAAAAGCATATGGAAAAAGAAGGGCTGGATGTTGCAGTAGTAATATCTCCGGAAAATACTTTGTATTTTGCAGAAACTTATATAATGACTCAGACTGATATAAGGGACAGACTGGCCATAGTTGTACTTCCTCTTGTAGGGGAACCGACAATGATTGCCTGTGGTATAGAAAAAGGTACTGTTGATACAGAAACTTGGATAAAGGACAAGAGATATTATATTGAATTTCAAGAATCTCCAATACAATTCCTGGCAGAAGTATTAAAGGAAAAGGGATTTGAAAAGAAAAAAGTTGGTATTGAATTAGATTACTTAATGGCTCATTATTATATAGAATTGATTGAAAGAATGCCAAAGGCTAATTTTGTCAGCTGTACACGTCTTTTCGATAAAGTAAGGATGATTAAAGAAGACAAAGAAATAGCTATACTAAGTAAAGCAGCAAATATTACCAGAGAATCATTTGAGAAAGCTCTTAAAGAAGTACATCCAGGATGCACCGAAAAGGAGTTTGCAAACAAAGTAAAAATAAATATGTTAAACGGTGGTATAGATAAGATCACATTTTTCGTAATGGGCTCAGGAGAAAAATCCGTTCAGGTACATGCTCTTCCAAATGATACAATTATGGAAGACGGCGAAGTAATGCGTCTGGATTTTGGAGGCTCATACATAGGAAACTATAATTCTGATTTTGCAAGAACAGTTATGATAGGAAAACCAAATCCAAAATATTTGGACATTTATAATAGGGTTACCGAAGTTTATCAATATGTTATGTCTTGCATGAAGATTGGTGTTACAGCAGCAGAATTATACAATATATGTTTAAGAAAGTTTAAGGAGTACAACTTGCCTTTTTCCACACCGCATATAGGACATTCTTTAGGAATCGGTTTACACGAATTTCCAATGCTTTCTCCAAAGGAAGATTTTGCTTTAGAAGAAAATATGGTGTTCAATCTTGAACCAGTGGTTATGACAGAGGGACGCATGTTTCATATAGAAGATTTGGTGCAGATTACACCTGACGGCCCTAAGATACTTTCAAATCATACTTTCGATCCTGGGGTTCCATCAATATTATAAGAAAATCTATTATTATATGAGGAGGTTTATCCGTGACAGAAAACAAGACAAGTAATTCAAACGCACATAAAATTCTTTCTGATTCAAGAAAGGCTGGAGATATTTTATACTTATCCGGACAAATTGGTATTGATCCCAAAACGGGTAAAATGGCAGGGGACGATATTAGGAGCCAAATAGAGCAGGTCGTAAAAAACATTAAAGAAGTGGTTGAGGCTAATGGAATCGGATTAGAAAGGATTATAAAAACTAATTGCTATCTGTCAGATATAAATGACTATGATGTTTTTAATGAAGTTTACAGGAAACACTTTACAAGCCTGCCTGTACGCACCTGTATTTCTGTTAAAGGTTTACCTTACAATGCACTTTGTGAAATTGAAGCAATTGCGTTATTAAGAGATTCAGACAATAACTAAAATAACATTCATATATTGAAGGAGTTAATACGATGTAGATAACCAAAGGTTTTTTATAATGGCGGAAGTAATTGTATAAAAAATTATAACACGCCGTTTCAACGATGCAGAGGGTATTCCTATCGCCTGTTAAGCCGAATCGGTGTCCGTCACCAGAAGTTTTGTAACCATTTATATTATTATGGTATCTTTAAAGGGTTGCAAATACACTTAATTGATGTTGTGGATTGTATTCCCTAAACAACATACTTTACAAGCAACCTGGCGGGGGACATCTTTTGGCCTCGTTATGGCCATCTTAGGGCTAGTAGACATTTCAATAGCTATAAATAAATTTTATCAATTTGTTATGAGAATTTAACTATGCCGGATATAGCAAGTGTATAAGCGAAGAGAATCTTGAAACTGTTCTATAGTTTTAAAAAGTGTTGTTAATAATATTTTAGATTTGAATTGCAGAGAGGAGACAGGCTATGGATAAGTTAATAAAGTGCGGTAAGTTTTTCAGTGCATCAAATCAAACAGTAAAGAATAACATAGCCGTTATTATTAGGAAAAATTTAATAATTGATATCCTTCCATTAGATAAGATAAGCAATGAAGATAATTATGAGGTAATTGACTTACTAGACGGATTTGTAATGCCAGGTTTAATAGACACGCATATTCACTGCAACTTAAATGGTACTTTTGAATCCTTTGGGCAGTCCTATTCACTTTCTCCAGCATTTTATGCACTAAAAGGCCTTCCCCAAATTCAAGCAAATCTAATGGCTGGATTTACATCAGTTCGAGATATGGGTTGTGCAGGTTTTAGTGATGTAGCTCTAAGAGATGCAATTGACCAGGGAATTCACTGGGGTTCCAGAATTTTTACCAGCGGATTGCCGGTTAATACTTTGGGGGGAGCAGGAGATTCTAACTTTCAACCTCCATATCAAGGGGGAAGTCGAAATCATATGAGGGCGGTTGTCTGTGGAGTTGAAGAAGCAAGGCAGGCAGCGAGATTTAACTTTAAATACGGGGCAGATCAAGTTAAAATGCTTGCAACATCAGCAGTATTGGGAAGCAGTGATGAAGCCGGACCGCAAGAGCTAACTTATGAAGAAATGCGAGCAATGATAGAGGTAGCTGAATTCAATGGTAAGATTTCAGCTGCACACGCTATAGGGAATAAAGGGATCAAGGCAGCAATTAAAGCAGGTGTTACATCAATAGAACATGGTTCATTTATGGATGAAGAAGCAGCCGAAATGATGTGTGAAAAAGGAATATATCATGTACCTACATTAATTGCGTTGGAAAGGATTTTGGAACATATTGACGATAAGAGTATCCCTTCATATGCTATTAAAAAAGCAAAAGACTGTGAGCAAGCTCGAATAAAAGCATTTCAATTATCGCTGAAAAAAGGTGTGAAAATTGCATTTGGGACAGATGCAGCAACTCCGTATAACAAACACGGAGAACAGGCATACGAATTTGTCCTTATGGTAAAATACGGCATGAAACCCGCTGATGCAATTATTTCGGCAACTAAGACAGCTGCAGAGTTATTAAGATGGGACGATAGACTTGGAACATTGGAAATCGGAAAACTGGCGGATATAATATCTACAAGAGAGAATCCTTTAGAAGATATTTCAGCATTAGGTCGAGTTTCATTTGTAATGAAGGATGGGGAGATTTATAAAAGAGAATAAATAAAGGGATTATCTATTTATTAAGATATACAAACCAGAAAGAGGGAGATCATATGTATCGATATGTAATAAGACGATTATTGACTCTTATACCAATTTTACTTGGCATAATCTTTTTAGTTCTTTTTATTATGAGTTTCACACCCGGAGATCCTGCTTCTTTGCTTTTAGGTCAGGATGCTCCTGAAGAAGCTATTGTCCAACTTAATACAGAGCTTGGTTATTACGATCCTTTGCTTGTAAAATATGCCAAGTACATATGGAATGCTTTACATGGTGATTTCGGGCTATCCTACAGGACTCAAAAACCTGTATTTTCAGAAATTATTATAAGGTTTCCGGTAACCTTAAAGCTTGCATTTTACAGTGTTATTCTCACGGCTATTATTGGAATACCTTTGGGAATAATATCAGCTGTAAAGAAGTACAAACCAATTGATATGGTCTGTACTTCCTGTGCAATGGTATTTGCATCATTACCGCGCTTTTGGCTCGGATTATTGCTAATATTACTTTTTTCTGTCGAACTGAAGTTGCTTCCATCAAATGGGGTAGGTACTTGGAAGCATTTTGTTCTGCCGGTTTTTACCCTTGCAGCTCCGACGGCAGCAAATATTCTGCGATTAACAAGGTCAACAATGCTTGAAACAATTCGTCAAGATTATGTAAGGACTGCAAGAGCTAAGGGAGCGAGTGAAAGACTTATCATATTCAGACATGAATTGAAAAATGCTTTATTACCTGTAATAACATCCCTTGGTGTCGAATTTGGAGTACTGCTGGGCGGAGCAATTCTTATTGAAACAGTATTCTCTATGCCGGGTATTTCCACATTAATGATTACTTCTATTAGAATGAAAGATACTCCACAGGTCACAGCTTCAATAATATTTTTTGCTATCTTAGTATGTATTACAATGCTGTTGGTTGATTTAATTTATGCACTTATTGATCCGAGAATACGTTCCAAATATATTAAATAATGATCTATTGGTGGGAGGAGTGTGTGAAATGTCAGAAAGACCTAATAAGAGTGTTTTTGATAAGAAATATTCAAAGAAAAGTCAGAAAAAAGAAATTTGGAGAAGGATGAAAAAGAATAAATTATCCATTATCGGGCTAGTTATATTCTGTATATTGGTAATTATTGCTCTCAGCGCAGATTTCATAGCAGACTATGAAGAATTAGCTATTAAGCAGCATGGTGATATTAGATTGCAGAAGCCTTCCAAGGAACATATTTTCGGTACGGATCAATATGGAAGAGACCTTTTAGCTCGCATGGTTCATGGTTCCAGAATTTCACTTGGCCTTGGTTTCTTTACTACAGGGATTTCATTGGCAATCGGGGGCTTTTTGGGAGCAATGACAGGTTACTATGGAGGAATATTCGATGAGATTGTTATGCGATTAATGGATATTTTACTTAGCATACCGGCTTTGCTTTTGGCAATTGCAATTGTTTCAGCTTTGGGTCCCAATATGATTAATCTGTTGATTGCAATAACAATTTCACAAATTCCGGGTTTTACAAGGATTGTTCGTTCTACAGTGTTAACTGTGGTTGGAGAAGATTATATAGAAGCAGCCAGAGCTTGCGGTTCAAAAGATTTTAGAATTATTACTAATGATGTCCTGCCAAATGCAATTGGACCAATTATTGTTCAAGGAACCATGTCTGTTGCAAAAATGATATTACTGGCAGCAGGATTAAGTTTTATAGGATTAGGGATTCAACCTCCCCAGCCTGAATGGGGATATATGTTGTCTGAAGCTAGAGAATACATGAGAGACTACCCACATCTGGTATTGATACCAGGTATTGCCATTGCCATTTCTGTTTTTTCAATAAATTTGATAGGAGATGGATTAAGAGATGCATTGGATCCAAGGTTGAGGAACTAGCAAAGCAATAATTTTTCATTCGAAGGGAGCAAAAGGCATGAATAATGAAATAAAAAACAAGCTTCTAGAAATCCGTAATTTGAAAGTTGTTTATGAAACTGATCTAGATACAATATATGCGGTTAACGGAATTAGTTTTGAATTAGATAAGGGACAAACCTTGGGAATAGTAGGAGAAACAGGTGCCGGTAAGACTACAACAGCACTTAGCATCCTTAGACTTCTGCCTCAGGATATTGGCAAAATTACTGAGGGTAATATAATATTTGAAGGGGAAGATCTTACTTTAGTTAGTGAGAGTATGATGAGGAAAATAAGAGGTGAGAAGATCTCAATGATTTTCCAGGATCCCATGACCAGTCTCAACCCGGTTCTGAGTATAGAAAGGCAATTATTAGAAGCCCTCGAACTTCATAACACACAAAACAGAGACAAGAACCAGCTAAAAGCTAGGGTTGATGAAATGTTGGAATTGGTAGGTATTCCCAAAAACAGAAAACACGAATATCCACACCAGTTTTCAGGCGGTATGAAGCAGAGAGTTGTAATTGCAATGGCTCTTGCTTGCAACCCCTTGCTTATTATTGCCGATGAACCGACAACTGCACTGGATGTTACAATTCAAGCGCAAGTTTTGTCTATGATGAAAGAGCTGAAAGAAAAGCTTGGAATGTCAATGATCTTAATAACTCATGATCTAGGTATTGTAGCGGAGACCTGCGATAAGGTAGCAGTTATGTATGCAGGAGAAATAATAGAAAGTGGTTCAATTGAAGACATTTTCGGACGTGAAAAGCATCATCCGTATACAGTGGGGTTGTTTGGCTCTATCCCAAATCTTGAAATCGAAACTCCTCGTCTGAGTCCCATAGACGGATTAATGCCTGATCCGACAAATTTGCCCAGTGGCTGCAAATTCCACCCAAGATGTCCAGAAGCTATGGAAATATGTTCAGAAGAACTTCCTCCGATAATTGAGTATGGATCCCACACAATTGTTTGTCATAAATTTAAGAAGGAGGGTGGAGTAAATGAAAAAAACTGATGATAATGAAAGACCATTAGTTGAAATCATAGATATAAAAAAGTATTTCAAAACTCCCTTTGGACTTCTTCATGCTGTTGACAACATAAGCCTTAGTATAAGCAGAGGAAAGACGCTAGGGATTGTTGGTGAATCAGGTTGTGGGAAGTCTACTTTGGGGCGTGTCGTTCTAAGACTTATACCTCCTACCGATGGGAAAATACTGTTTAATGGAGAAAACATTTTGGATTATGATAAGAAAAAAATGAGATTAATGCGTCAAAAAATGCAGATGATTTTTCAAGATCCATATTCTAGTCTTAATCCAAGAAAAACTGTTTATGAAATAATTGCTGAACCTTTAGTGGTAAATTGTATTTTTGATTCCAAGAGAAAAATTAACGAAAGAGTATTATTCATGATGGAAACGGTTGGCTTGGCAGAGAGATTTATAAATACTTACCCTCATGAGCTTGACGGAGGGAGAAGGCAGCGGATAGGACTGGCACGAGCACTTTCTATGAATCCACAGTTTATAGTGTGTGATGAACCCGTATCTGCGCTTGATGTAAGTATACAAGCACAAATACTGAATTTGCTGATGGATCTTCAGGATAGTCTTGGATTGACTTACATGTTTATTACACACGATTTATCTGTTGTTAAACATATATCTGATGAGATTGCTGTTCTATACATTGGTCAATGTGTTGAAAGAGCACCTTCAAGAGAGCTTTTTCAGAATCCAATCCATCCGTATACCAAGATTCTTTTATCCTCCATACCGGTGCCTTCTCTTAAGAGTCGCTCGATACAAAGAGAAGTAGTAAAAGGGGAAGTGACTGATCCGATAAATCCGAAGCCTGGGTGTCGTTTTGCACCAAGATGCAAGTATTATAAGCCTGAGTGTTTGTCGGAAGAGTTAGAACTGAAGGAAGTAAAGCCTAATCATTATGTAATGTGTAGACTTTTTGGATAAGAAAAGGGGCATATCATAATCTTATTAGAATTAGATATGCCCCTTGTGTTATAACTCCGCAGCCGGCATTGTTGTTGGTGTCCCTACGGTTGGCTGTGAAGATTTGGGAGTTTTATCCACCTTGAGGTAGTTTATGAGCATTCCTGCTGTTTCCGCTTTAGTAAGCTCCAACCCCGGTTTGAAGCTGTTGTCTTCAATGTCAAAGATTCCTAATGCTGCTGTGATTGCAGCATAGCCTTTGTTTTCTGCAGTGATATCTGCAGCATCCTTTAAATTGAGATTGAATACACCGCTTAAGTCGGCTACGAAACCTGCACCCAGAGCATTAACCGCCATTTTGGATGCCTCCATTCTTGTGACTCGCGCTTCCGGTTTTTTGTCATTTCCGGACAGTATGTTCTGGTTTATGGCATTTTCATAGTACCTGTCATATTCGCTGCTGTCACTTGCTGCATAGGGAATAGGATAGTAATCCGGCTGTATTGCTTTCATAAGAAGCTTTACAAATTCCTTTTGGGTTATTTTTGTGTCAGGATTAAACTTGCTTTCTGTGGAATCAATAACTCCCAATTCCACAAGAAGCTTTATATCCTTTTCATATTTGTGTCCTTCTATGTCTGTGAAGGATACCTCTTTGAATTCTCTGACAGGTTTTCCGCTGTAGTCAATAAACTGCCCGCTCTTTGCATCAATCATTCCGTAATAGTTATCCAACATGTAGACAAGTTTTATTTCTGTGTTTTCATTAAATCTGTCATAATTGTAAATCCTTATATACTTAAGAATAAGGTCATGCTTTGCATACAGCCGCTTATAAGCTTCTTCAAGACTAATTATACCTGCTGTATCAGGAAATTTAATGTCCTGCCAATTCATATAGAAGTTGATTACTTCACCTGTATAAGCGCTGACGGTGATGCTTATATTATTGAAGGGAACAGAGATACCCTTCTCTTTCCTGATATAGTTAATATTGTAACTGGATACATTCTGAGGATCCGTATATATTTCATAGTATTGCTCCCTGTATTCAGAAGTAGCAAATTTATCAGGCTGAATGTCTTTCAGAAATTTTTCGGCAATTTCCCTGCATTGTTCCTTTGTGTACTTCTGAACGCGTCCTACCTTGTATTCATTCTCGCTGTCGCTTATGCTAAAGCTTTTGACTTCGCCGGTAACGGCATCCACTGTTCCGTATAGATAGCTGTAGGTGTTTTTTTCCTTGTCGCTATAACTCCAGCTGAAGCTCCAGGCCGCATTTTCATTATTATAGCCGCCGTAAAGGCTTGAATTATCCATGTTATATTTGTTGTCAACACTTAAATATTTTTTAAGCTGCTCTATAGCTTTTTCCTTACTAATATATTTTCCGGAATCATCAATTACCTTCTGTTCTTCCGGGGTAGGTACATAAGCAGCGGCACTTTGATCGCCTCCGCCCATTGCTGATTTTTCCGCTATTCCATAATAAGGCTGGTTCATTACCTCCCCTGTAATGGCATCAATTCGGGAGTTAGAATTTTTCTGATTGTATACCAATATCACCTTCGCATCTCTGGAATCGTTTGAATTTATCCTTTGATATGCCAGCTCGATACCAAGTTTTTCTTCGAATATTTTCTTTGCATCGGCTGCATTGATTGCTTTGGCAGAGTTGGGAATGGGTATCACTGTATCCCAATCCAGATTGAAGCTTCTTACCTCAAGAGTGTTTTTGTCTACCTGAATCTGTATCATATTGTCCTGAAAGTCGATTCCCTTTACTTTTCTTATGAAATTGAAGTTGTATGAATCGCTGCCATAATAA
>JAAYQK010000066.1 GCA_012519325.1 Gracilibacteraceae bacterium
CCTGCAGGACCTGCTCCGACAACAACAATCTTCCTCTTATTCTTAGCAGGAAGAACATTTACGAAGCTTTCATATTCTTTTCCCGCTTCTGCATTTACTGCACAAGATATGCCATTACTTTTCATAACCTCTCCAAGACATTCATTGCACCTTAAGCAGCGGCGTATTTTTTTAGGTTCCCTGGCTGCAATTTTTGCTGCATAATCAGGATCTGCTATGGTCTGGCGGCCAATGGATATGAAGTCGGCTTCGCCCTTTTTCAATATTTCTTCGCCCATTTCGGGAGTGATACTGCAAACTGCGATAACAGGTATGGATACTGCCTTTTTTACACCTGCGGCAAGATGCACAAGGGATCCTCTCGGTGTATAATTAGGAGGAACCCACATGGAGGTTGCTACTCCATAGCTTAAATTTTTGCCTTCCGGAGATTCCTTACCATCCATAACATCAAAATACTTCTGGAGCCTCGAATCCCACGTGCCGGCTGAGACATGGATTGCGTCCGCACCCGCCTCCTCTGCCCATTTTGCAAATGTGCAGGCTTCTTCAAGAGTGACGCCATTCGGGACATCCTCGTCGGCAGACAGGCGATATATAAGCGGAAAATCCTCACCTGCATGCATTTTTATGGAGCGTATAGCTTCAAGTGCAAAGCGTGCCCTGTTCTCAAGGCTCCCTCCATATTCGTCGGTTCTTCTGTTCGTATATCCTGATAGGAATTGAAGGGGCATATATCCATGAGCACCGTGAAGTTCAACGGCATCAAAGCCGCAGCTGCGGGCTCTTTCAGCTGCTAATCCGTATTTTTCAATAAGCTCTTTTATCTCATCTACAGACATCTCCCTTGGCTTATCATTCGGAAGCTGATAAGTACCTACGCCAGAGGGAGAAATGGGCTGTTTCCCTGTAACGAATTCGCTGGCAAAGCATCCTCCATGAGCAAGCTGCAGACATATTTTTGCACCGCCGGAGTGCACTGCATGTGGTATACGGCTAAGACCGGGCATAAAACTCAGATTTGTAATCTCAATCTCTCCGGGTATAACCCTGCCGCTGGGATCTGGACAGCAAACCTCAGTTATGATAAGTCCAACTCCGCCATTGGCTCTTCTTGCATAATAGTTGACTATGACATCGGAGACTGTTCCGTCTGCAGCGGCAAGATTTGTTCCCATCCCAGGCATAATCATGCGGTTCTTAAGCTCCATATTCCCGATTTTGCCGGACTCCAACAGTTTTTCAAAGTTCATATTGGAATTCCTCCTTGATACTATTTTGATAGATATATCATTACCATCTGCTTAATATTTTATTTATTGTATAAATAGCTCAAATGTATTAAAATATATTAGATGTACTATACTTCTCTGACAAAGTGAAAGGCTGTCCTTGCAGTGCAAAGTGCAAAAATTACTTAAAAAGGAGTAGTGTATTGACTGGTTTATTATCGAAATTTTTATATTACCTGAATCTGAACTTTGGTATAACATCTCTGCTATACAGTCTGCCGGGTATTATTGTGGCATTGATCATACATGAGTTTTCCCATGCATTGGCAGCTTTTGTCATGGGAGATGACACAGCCAAGCAGTATGGAAGGCTGACGCTGAATCCTGTTGCTCATATGGATCCTTTGGGATTTCTGTGTCTTGTAGTTACCAGACGCTTTGGATGGGCAAAGCCGGTGCCGGTTAATGATTTGAATTTTAATAACAGAAAAAAGGGGATGCTGCTTGTGTCACTTGCGGGCCCCCTGTCCAATTTTATAACGGCTATGCTGATTGCAGTAATATATGCCCTATTTTATAATAGAATGGGAGGGGTAGTCAGAGGTATACTGCAGATTGCCTATATAATAAATCTCAGCATCGGTGCCTTTAATCTGCTTCCTATACCCCCATTGGACGGCTCCAAAATACTTGATGTTTTTCTGACCGATAAGCAGAGGTTTTATATGAGAAAGTATTCGGGTTATTCAAATATACTCATGCTTTTACTTATTTTTTCCGGAATTATCGGCTTAATATTGGGACCAGTCATATTGGCCATGGATGGGTTTATTAATTCAGTCATTAAATTGTTTTATTAATAAACAGTGAAAAAACTATTTCACGATATATATAAACTTAATCTGCTGGGAGGTAATAAAATGACTAGACAGAGAATTATGAGCGGTATGCGGCCTACGGGCACTCTGCACCTTGGTAATTATTTCGGAGCACTGGAGAATTGGGTAAAACTGCAGAATGAATATGAATGCTTCTTTTCTATTGTCGATTGGCATGGCTTGACCACAGGCTATGAGGATACCAGTGAATTCAGGGACAACATAATGGAGATTGCTATAGATTGGCTGAGTGCAGGCTTGAATCCGGAAAAATGCACTATATTCATACAGTCCAATGTCAAAGAAATTGCTGAATTGCATCTTTTGCTGTCAATGATTGTACCACTTTCATGGCTCGAAAGATGTCCTACCTATAAAGAACAGCTTTCACAGCTTACGGAGAAGAATATAACAACTTATGGTTTTCTCGGATATCCTAATCTTATGGCTGCTGATATACTTATTCACAAAGGAAACTTTGTGCCGGTCGGTGAGGACCAGCAGCCGCAATTGGAGCTTGCCCGGGAAATCGCGAGAAGGTTTAATTATATATACGGGGATACCTTCCCTGAACCTCAGGGGAAAATGACAAAAATAAAAGTGCTGCCGGGGCTTGACGGTAGGAAGATGAGCAAAAGCTATAGTAATACAATTGCACTGTCAGATTCTCCCGACACAATCAGGGAGAAGATAAGGAAAATGATCACAGATGCGGAAAAGATAAAAAAGAATGACCCGGGCCATCCTGACATATGTGCGGTATATGCTTTTCATAAGGTTTTTTCAGAGGAAACACACCAGGAGACTTATGAAGTATGCAAAACCGGAGGCATAGGCTGCGTACAGTGCAAGAAGACTCTTGCGGAGAATGTAGTTCGGTATATGGCTCCCATGTATGAACGCAGACAGAAATTGATTGGCAATAAGAAGATCATTCTGGAAGTGTTAATAGAGGGAACCCGTCATGCCAGAGAAGTAGCGAAGGAGACAATTGAGGAAGTAAGAGAAAAAATGAAACTAATGGAATTGGAGTAACAGTATGGCAATAAATGTTAAACTTGAAGCCTTTGAGGGTCCTATGGACCTTCTGCTTCATCTCATTGAAAAAGCAGAAGTGGACATTTATGATATACCGATTGCTGAAATTACAGATCAGTACCTAAATTATATCAATATGATGGAGGTACATGATCTGGAGGTTTCAAGCGAATTTATTGTCATGGCTGCAACCTTGCTTGAAATAAAATCCAAGATGCTTTTGCCTAAACCAAAGAAGGAAGAAAGCGAGGCAGATGATATAGACCCCAGAGAAGAGCTTGTTCAAAAACTTCTTGAATACAAGAAGTATAAGGAAGCCTCTCTTAAGTTAAAGGACAAGCTGGGGATATATTCCAAGGTTTTTTATAAGCCCCCGGAGCCTATAGAGGATTACATAGATGATGCTGCTTCAATATCCAATGTATCTCTGGACATGCTGTATATGAGCTTCAGGAATATACTTCTGAAAAGTGAGTCAAGAAATAAGAACAACTTCAGAGAAATCTACAGGGAGGTTGTTACTGTTGAAGACAAGATAAGGCTCATACACAAATTGCTTGCCGGCAAACCGTCATTTTACTTTGACGACTTGTTTATCGGATGTTATAACAAGTACGAAATAATTGTGACCTTTCTGGCTATACTTGAGCTCTTAAAAAGAAGGAGCCTGCTTATTGAACAGGAAAGGAATTTTTCAAGAATACTTATTAAGAGAAGGCCAAAAGGCGTATGAAGGGTTGGATTTTATTATGGATATAAGAGAAATAAAATCGATTGTCGAGAGTCTTTTATTTGTAGCCGGAGATGCTGTACCCATTAAGGAAATATGCAGTATAATAAGTATTGATGAAACAACACTCAGAAGGATAGTAAAGCAGATGATGGACAGTTTTGATGAAGAAAACAGAGGAATTCAGATTATAGAAGTAAACAACTGCTATCAGCTTTGTACAAAACCTGAGCATTATGAGTACATAGAAAGGCTGGTCAAGCCGCAGAGCCGCCAAGGCCTATCCCAGGCGTCTCTTGAGACACTGGCCATAATTGCGTATAAACAGCCAATTACAAAATCCCAGATTGATTATATCCGCGGTGTAAAATCTGATGGGTGCATTTCCAGGCTTATGGAAAAAGAATTGATATATGAGGCAGGAAGGCTGGAGGGCCCGGGCAGGGCAATTCTGTACGGGACTACCGACAACTTCCTGAAGCTTTTCGGTCTGAAATCCATTGAAGAATTGCCTGTTCTGAGGGAATTTAACGAAGAAGCAGGGGCATAGGGTATTTTTTTTTGTTTTTTGAGAAAAATAAGTTGAATATGCCTGAGAGCAGTTGGATTTTGGAAGAGAGTTTACGGGGTGGATTTATGATGCTCTATGCCGTTCTTTTTATAGTTTTTTTGATGCTAATATTATATTTAATGCCTGTTAAAATAAGTATTGGCGTGGAAAAGCATAGTGAATATGTGAAGATTAGTTTTCAAATAGAGACCTTATACGGTTTACTCAATATAAAAACTGAGCTTCCTATTTTTAAACTGACTTTTGAAAATGGAAAGCCTTCATTGAAATATAAAATTGAAGAGGCGGACAGGAGAAGAAGCAGACTGCTGGCCGAATTTACAAAGCTTTTTGATATGAAAGAAGGGAAGGGCTTCTTCAGAGTTTTTCTCCCATTAAGATACATAATAAGAAAAATTACAGTTAGAAATCTATATCTGAAATTAGGAATAGGAACAGGTGATGCTGCAGCAACGGGAGTATTGTATGGTTTTGCATGGATAGCCATAGGGAATATTATGACATATACCGGGAGCCATGTGAATATAGAAAAGCAAAGAATAATAATCCTTCCGACATTCGGTAGTGTAAGTCTGCACATTGATTTCAGCTGCATAATTAATATTAAAACAGGTCATATTATTAATGCTGGAATCAGGGCAATACCTGCATTAATATCCGGTAATAGGAAAAGTCTCAATTAATATATAATAAAAGGATGTGTTTAGCTTGGATGAGCCTGTACAAAGCTTAATGAAAACTACGATGGAAAACATCAAGAACATGATAGATGTCAATACGGTGGTAGGTGATGCTGTTGAAACAAAAGACGGAACCGTTATTGTACCTGTGTCAAAGGTATCCTTCGCATTCATTGCCGGAGGAGGAGAATACTCAGGAACCTCCGAAAACAATGAGATGGATGCTTCAAAGTATCCATTTGCAGGAGGAAGCGGA
>JAAYQK010000005.1 GCA_012519325.1 Gracilibacteraceae bacterium
AAGAAAGGAATCGGACGGGGATTATACCCAACTGGCAGTTCTTGAGAAGGATGCAACTTCTTATGATGACACTTCGGTAGAACCGGGTACTACCTATTATTATAGGGTAAAGGCAGGAAAAGACAGCCTGGATCCTATACTGAAAAAGATTAAAACAAGCTATACGGAATATTCCAACGAGTTGGAGGTGAGTACCCCGTCATCACCGGGTATTATATCATCGGGTACTATAATAAAGGATCCATCCAAAGGTGCAATTCTTCCGGGGGGAATAACAAATCCACCTATTAAATTTGACCCAAGGGATATTAAGATTACTTTACCGGAGACTTCGGATCCGGGTACAGACGAAGAATCTGAAACAACCACTGAGCCTGATGAGGCCGTTCCTTCGGGGATAAACCCTCCCGAAGATTTGGAAGCAGAGGCAGTAAGCAAAAGCGAGATTGAACTTTCCTGGGAGGATACTTCCGAGGGCGAATCAGGCTTCCTGCTTTACAGAAATTATACCGGGGAATGGGAACTGGCAGCGGCATTGGATGCCGACACCACCGACTATACGGATGAAAACCTCCTGCCTGATACTACGTATTACTACGTACTGTTTGCATACAAGGATGAAACGGCATCTACGGAATCAAATATTGCTGAAGTAACTACTCCCAGTGCTGACGAGGCTCCTGTTGAAGCCGCACCCCAACCGCCGGCAGCCCCGGAAGGCCTGACAGCCCAAGCCCAGAATCCAACCGAAGTAATTCTTACATGGCTGGACAAATCCGACAACGAAGAAGGATTCCTGGTATATAGGACATCCTCGGGAGAGTGGGAATTGGCAGCGACATTGGGTTCCGGCTCTGTTTCTTATACAGACAGGACAGTGCAGCCAAATACAAAGTATTACTATGTTGTTTATGCATATGTCGGAGAAATTCCGTCCCAAGAATCAAATATGATTGAGATAACCACTCCAAATCAAGCTGCAGCAGCTGCTGCTGTGGATTTTACAGGCGCCAGCAGCTGGGCGCTGGAAGAGCTGAAAAAAGCCGTAGAATATGACCTGTATACTGAAAGGGTAATGAGCAGCTATACTCAGAACATAACCCGTGAAGAATTCTGCGAACTGGTGGTAAAGCTCCATGAAAAGCTGAAGGGCGTTGAAACAACCCCTGCACCTATAAATACATTTATGGATACAACAAATGAAAATATTTTGAAAGCATATGGTGCAGGTATTGTGAATGGAACCGGCAAGGGTACCTTTTCCCCATATAATCCCATTACAAGACAGGATATGTGCGTCATGCTCTACAGAGCGATAACAAGCGCGGTTGCAAATGTCGATACCAGCATAGACGGAGCAGCTGTCTTTGAAGATGAGAACCTTATTGGCTCATGGGCAATACGGGAAGTTAAGTTTGCCGTCAAAAACGGCATAATGAAGGGTTCGGGCTCGATGATAATGCCCAGAGAAAATACAAGCAGGGAGCAGGCACTGCTGCTTATAAAAAGAACATATGAAATGTTCAGCGGTATGATTTAATAAATATAACGGGGCGTGGGATATCTTCACGCCCTTTTATAATGGCTTTCTAAAGCAAAAATTCTATCTTGCAGCAGCTTTTTAAGCTTTTTCGGTTTGATGGAAATGATATTGTCGGTATAGCCTAAAAAATAATTCGCGATAAAATTTTCTTCCCCCTTATTGTAGAATCCTTTGATAATATATTGCTGCCCTTCGGTATGAAGCTGCATTGAAGGATAATGGTAACCCAGACGGAAATTCCCCATTCTTTTTGAACTTAAATTCGATACTGTTGTAGTTACATTGGGCTTTGAAAACATTGATGCGGTATTTCTTTCAAGCAGCTGACAGGTACGACGGTTGACGGATGCATAGTAACAGTCCGCAATTCTAACCACTATGGAATTGCGGGTTGTTACTATGCATTCAACTATGCAGTGTAGGGTGGAAAAGAATGTTCGAAAAATGAGCAATAAAATTTTATAGTGCACATATAACGAACAGTATTTTTTGAGACAACTCTGTACCCCTTGAAAACACTTGTGTTATTTTTTGGCATAATATTTGCATTAATTAATTGCATGATTTTTCAAAAATTTGAAAAATTTACTCCGATCATTGCTTTTGAATAGGAAGGAGGCAATACATATGGAGTTGGTACCTGTGGGAGATTTTTCCGGTACTGCAAAGCATAAAGCAGACAGTGTGTTCAAAAATGAAGCAGTGATGCGGAGGCTATGGATGAGCTGTATTAAATTTATATAGCCAAATAATTAAAAAGGAGGAAGAGTAATGCTCAAGAAAAAATTATTTGTCAACGGTGTTGAAAGGACTGTGATTGTTGACCCGGAAGCAACTTTGGCACAGTATGTCAGAAAACAGCTGTGTCTAACCGGGACCAAGGTCGGCTGCGGAAAAGGCGAGTGCGGAGTTTGTACGGTCATCTTGAACGGTAAGGTAGCAAGATCCTGCATAGTAAAGATGAAAAACGTTCCCGATGAATCACAAGTCATTACAATTGAAGGCATAGGTTCCCATGAGAACCTTCACCCGCTGCAGTTGGCCTGGATGGTTCACGGCGGTGCGCAGTGTGGATTCTGCACACCGGGATTCATTGTATCTGCAAAAGCTTTGCTTGACCAGAATGTAAACCCTACAAGGGAGGAAGTAAGAGACTGGTTCCAGAAAAACAGAAATGTTTGCAGATGTACAGGATACATTCCGTTGGTTGATGCAGTTATGGACGCGGCAAGAATACTTAGAGGCGAAATAAAAAAGGAGGATCTGTGGTGCAAACTGAAGGAAGGCGCCAGTATGCTGGGTTCCAAAGAGGTGCGCCCTTCTGCTCTCGCAAAGGTCACAGGCACATGGGATTTTGGAGCGGATTTAGGCTTAAAGCTTCCTGAGAATACTTTACATATCAAGCTTGTTCAGGCAACGGTATCCCATGCCAATATAATTTCCATAGATACTTCGGAAGCCGAAAAAATGCCCGGCGTATTCAAGGTAATTACTCATAAGGATGTTCCCGGAACGAATAGGATCAATGGTATGGCATTCCCCCAGAACAAGGGAGACGGTAAAGAAAGGCCGATACTTAATGACAAGAAGGTGTTCCAATTCGGAGATACACTGGCTATGGTGCTTGCAGATACTCCTACACAGGCAGAGGAAGCTGCTAAATTGGTAAAGGTTGAGCTGGAAGAATTACCTGCTTATATGAGTGCACCTGAAGCAATGGCTGAAGATGCTATAGAAATTCATCCCGGCACACCGAATATTTATTTTGAGACACATAGAATCAAGGGCGAGGAAACCAAGCCTTTAATGGAAAGCCTGCCCTATGTGGTTTAGGATGACTTTTATGTAGGAAGGCAGCCCCACCTGGTTCTTGAGCCGGATGTAGGCTTTGCTTATCTGGATGAGGAGGGCAAGTTGATTGTCCATTCAAAGAGTATTGGATTGCATCTCCACCATTTGATGACGGCAGAAGGCATAGGAGTTGACCCTGACAAGTATATAATTGTTCAGAATCCTGCAGGAGGGACCTTCGGATACAAATTCAGCCCTACAAATGAAGCTTTGCTGGGTGTGGCCGCACTGGTGTCAAAGAGGCCGGTATTCCTTGAATTTAATATGTATCAGCAAATTACTTATACCGGAAAAAGGTCACCATTCTTTATCCATCTTAAGTATGGAGCCGACAAAGACGGTAAGCTGAAGGCAATGGAAGCGGACTGGTCGGTTGACCACGGTCCCTATTGTGAGTTTGGAGATCTGGTTACCATGAGAGGTACCCAATTCATAGGCGCCGGTTATGATATACCAAACAGCAGAGGAGTAGGAAGGACTGTTGCGACAAACCATGCATGGGGTTCCGCTTTCAGGGCTTACGGTTCACCTCAAAGCCTGTTTGCATCTGAAGTACTGGCGGACATGATGGCTGAAAAAATCGGGATGGACCCTCTTGAATTCAGATATCTGAATGTATACAGAGAGGGCTCTACCACTCCCACCGGCTGTGCACCTGATGTTATTGCATTCCCTAAGGCTATAGATACTCTCAGGCCATTATATAAAGAGGCAAAAGAGAAAGCCAAAGAAAAGAATGAGAAGGGTGGAAATATCAAATACGGCGTAGGCATATCCCTTAATATGTATGGCTGTGGCCTTGACGGTGCGGACTCTTCGGAAATCTGGGTAGAGCTGACTAAGGATGGTGTCACCGTAGGTGCTTCATGGGAGGATCACGGGCAGGGAGCCGATATGGGGGTATTGACATATACTTATGAGACATTAAGACCATTAGGTATAAAGCCCGAGAATATAAAGCTGGTTATGAATGATATGGAGAAGACTCCCAATAGCGGACCTGCCGGCGGAAGCCGCTCAAATGTAGTTACAGGCAATGCAATAGTAGCCGGCTGCAGAAAGCTAATGGAAGCCATGAAAAAGCCGGATGGTACATTCAGAACCTATGATGAAATGGTTGAAGAGAATCTGCCTCTCAGATACGAAGGAAAATGGACTGCTCACTTCAGCGCATGTGATGTTGACACAGGGCAGGGAGATCCCTTCTCCACCTACATGTACGGCGTGCTGATGAGTGAAGTGGCGGTAGATACGACTACCGGCAAAACTCAAGTAGAGAAGATGACTATTGTATCAGACTGTGGTACCATTGTAAATAAGCTGGTATTGGAAGGGCAGATTTACGGCGGACTTGTACAAGGAATAGGTCTGGCATTGAGCGAGGATTTTGAAGATCTGAAAAAGCATACAACTCTTACAGGCTGTGGAATTCCTCAAATAAAGGACGCTCCGGACAATATTGTGATTATACATCAAGAAACACCAAGGCCTCATGGGCCGTACGGTGCTTCCGGTGTTGGAGAAATGCCTCTTTCAGCACCCCATGCTTCGATAATCAATGCAATATATGATGCCTGCGGTGTACGTATAAAGCATCTGCCTGCATATCCGGAAAAGGTTTTGGCGGGCTTGAAGGAGCTTAATAAATAATTCTGATTGTAAAATTCATGAAAGCCGGAATATGGAATTGGGATTTAGTTCCCAATTCCTATTTTGGCAAAGGAGGTACAACCAATGGATCTTGATAAGTTGCTTGAAACAAGCGACATCTGTATATATGACGAACCACCCGCATGTACCTCATGCTGTCCTGTCCACATGGATGTTATTGCATTTATTACGGAAATAGAGAAGGGAGAATTTGACAAAGCCTATAAGGTGATGGAAAAGAGGATTCCTTTTGCAAGAATCATAGGAAGCATATGTGACCATCCATGTGAAAAGGTTTGTGTCAGATCCGATTCCGGGGGAACGGTCAAAATATCTGAGCTGGAGAAGGCTGCCGTCAGATATGGCTATGCTCCGCCCAAAAAGGCCATACCCATACCTAAGAAAAAGGGTAGAGTGGCAGTTATCGGCGGAGGAATAAGCGGCATGACTGCAGCCTTTGATCTTGACAAAAAGGGATATCAGGTTGTTATGTATGAAAAGTCGGACAGACTGGGCGGGAAGATATGGAATTATGAAGGAGGTCTCAAAAAGGAAGTAATAGAAGAAGAAATTCAAGCCTTAATGAATAAGGGGATCAAAGTAGAGCTGAACAGGTTTATTGACAAAAAAGGGCTTGAAGGGCTTATTGGAGAATACGATGCAGTTTACCTGGGAACAGGCCAATGGGAGGAGGAACTGCAAATCCATCCTGAGACATTTCAGGTTGGGAATACCTCGGTATTTGCCGGCGGAAAGCTGTCAAATAAAAGTTGTTCGGTGATATTTTCGGCAAGTTCAGGCAGAAGAGCGGCTATATCAATTGACAGATACATTGGGAAAATTTCAATGAACGCTTCCAGAGAGAGGGAAGGATCCTTTGAGACGCCTTTGAAATATGAAACAGAGGGTATCCAGCCTGTCGAGGCTGTAAGAAAGGCATCGGATATTTATAGTAAAGATGAGTCGGTAAGGGAAGCAGGAAGGTGCCTGAAGTGCAGATGCAGAAAATGCATTGAATCATGCAGTCATTTAACACACTTTAATATCTCACCGAAAAGCTACATGAGGCAAATCAATCAAAGTGAGAGGATCATACTGGGAACCCATTATGCAAATAAAATGATCAATTCCTGTACAATGTGCAGACTGTGTAAGGAAGAATGCTTCAAGGATATAAGCATGAAGGATGTAATACAGGAGACAAGGGAGAGCATGGTGAAAAGGGGAAAAATGCCTGTTTCTGCCCATGATTTTGCACTTAAGGATATGAAATTCAGCAACAGCAAGCACTTTTCAATGGTGAGAAAACAGCCCGGAAAAGCGGAGTACCTGTTCTACCCGGGATGTCAGCTGCCGGCTTCATACCCGGAGTATATCGGAGAAATATACAAGTACCTGGTATCCAAAATAAACGGTAATGTAGGAATTTACCTGGGATGCTGCGGGGCCCCTGCCGACTGGGCGGGAAGACAGGATCTGATGCAGGAAAACGCTGAAATAATTAAAGAAACATGGGAAGATACGGGAAAGCCTGTGTTTATTCTTGCCTGTTCCAGCTGCTGCAGTATATTTGAAAAACACCTCCCTGAAATTTCTTTTGTTTCATTATGGGAAATATTCGCACAGTATGGCTTGCCACATAATAACAAAGTATCGCCTAAACATTCCTTGAGCGTGCACGATGCATGCGCAACAAGACATAATAAGAAAATACACGACAGTATAAGGGAAATTGCCGTTTTATCAGGCTATGAAATACAGGAATTAAAATATTCAAAGGAAAGAACCAAATGCTGCGGGTATGGGGGGTTGGTGTACTATGCCAACAGAGAACAGTCTGCAGACTTTGTAAAACACAGGATTGAAGAAAGTAATAACGACCTGTTGGTTTATTGTGCTATGTGCAAGGATTTGCTTGTGGATGCCGGGAAAAGAACTTTTCACATCCTGGATTTAATATTCGCAGAGGATATGGAAAGCGTTGCACTCAGAAAAATGCCTACTTTGTCTGAACGGCACAGGAACAGGGCGCAGTTGAAGATTAGACTATTAAGAGAAATATGGGGTGAAGAACCTGATATGGAATTGGAAAAGCAAATGGATTTCAGAATGATAATACCGGAAAAGGTGAAGCAGTTGATGGAAGACCGGTACATTCTTATGGAGGATATAGAAAAGGTTATTGACAATGCGAAGAAAAACAAAGAGAGATTCTTTAACCCCCAGGAGAAAAGTTACCTTGCAAGGCTGCGGCTTGACAACGTCACTTACTGGGTGGAGTATGAGGAAAAGGATGAGGACATTCTTGTAAAAAGCGTTTACAGCCACAGAATGGAAATAGTGGAGGAGTAAATATGAATGGGGATAATAAACAGAATACACCGTGGCTCTGCGATAAATGCAAAAAGGAGCTGGTGCAAAAAAAGGTAAAAGTGCGGTACCTTGGGGGAAATTTTGAAGTTGAACTCACAAAATGCCCTGAGTGCAATATGGTTTTTGTTAGTGAGGAATTGGCTATGGGCAAGATGCTTGAGGTAGAAAAAGAGTTGGAGGACAAATAAGGTGAAATGCTGTAACGTATATGAAAATAACAGCATTAAGAAAGTGCTGGGCCAAACCTTAAGGCCCGGCGGCTTTAGCCTGACGGAAAAAAGCGTACGTTTCTGCAGGCTTGAACCGGAGGATAATGTGCTTGATTTGGGCTGCGGTATGGGAGCTACCGTTGGGTATCTTTATGAGAATCATGGAATAAAGGCTATAGGGGTAGATCCTTCGGAAAAACTAATCGGGTTCGCAAGAAGAAATTATGAATTTGCCGATTTTATTTTGGGAACGGGAGAAAACATACCTTTTGAGGAGGCCAGCTTTAAGGGCGTATTTGCAGAATGTGCGCTTTCTCTTATGGAGGATTTGGGCGCTGCCCTTAAAGAAATATTAAGGGTTTTAAAAAAAGGCGGCTGGCTGGTTATTACAGATGTCTATGCAAAAAACCCAATACATGTAAAGGAACTGGACGATATATCAATCAACAGCTGTATGAGGGGCTTACATGATTTGAAGCATTTGGAAAAGCGGCTTAAAAGGCTGGGATTTGATATTATGCTCTTGGAAGACTGCAGTGACCTGCTGAGGTCACTGATGGTTAATATAGTATTCTCTTATGGGTCTATGGATGCCTTCTGGAGTAAAACAACGGATAACTGTACACAGGTCTGCAAATTTCAGGAAATACTGAAGGCTTGTAAGCCGGGTTATTTTCTGATGATTGCCAGGAAAGGAGATGCTGATTATGAACGATACTGTATTTAAACTGTTCAAGCTGTCTTCTTCAGGTTATTGCTGCACGCAGATTATGCTTAAGCTGGCATTGGATGCAGAAGGGAAGGAAAATGCGGATTTGCTCAGAGCTGTAAGCGGACTGTGTAGGGGCATAGGCGGCAGGCAGAAAAGCTGCGGAGTGCTGACCGGAGGACTGGGAATTCTAGGACTTTATGGGGCGAAGGGGGAGGATACGGAATTCCCAAAGCAAAATTATTCCAAAATGACTGAGGAATACATGGAATGGTTTGTTGAAGAGTTCGGAAGTGAAGAGTGTAGGGATATTATTGGCGTTTATAATTTTGCAGATGATACGGGAAGAGACGGTTATATGGTAAAGTGCGGCGATATTTTATTAAAGAGCTATGAAAAGGTAATAGAAATATTGATGGACAACGGTTATGAGTACGGAAGCAGGGAAGGATAATGAATCGCTATGAGGCTTACACCCCTTGAACAGTGGATTATGAATAAAACAGGAATAAAGGAAAGGGACAAAAATGCACTGGTTGATTATCAACTGGCTAAAATCAGGGAAACCATGTCCTATGCAAAGAAAAACAGCGTTTTTTACGGTAAGCTGCTGAAGAATGTCCGGGAAGAATCGGTTTATTCTCAGGAAAGCTTTCAGCATATTCCCCTTACTTATCCGCAGGACATTATGAGAAGCCCTCTTGATTTTTTATGTGTACCCCAGAGGAAGGTTGCCAGAATAGTGACATTGAATACCTCCGGTACAAGCGGTGAAGAAAAAAGATTGTTTTTCACCGAAGAGGATCTCGATCTTACCGTTGATTTTTTCAGATATGGCATGAGCTGTCTTGTGGATGAAACCGATAAGGTGCTGGTTCTTATGCCCGGTAACACTTATGGAAGCATCGGAGATTTATTAAAAAAAGCTTTGGCATTGTCGGGTATAGAATGTATTGCATATGGAGTCCTTAACGATCCGGAGGATGCGGCAAAGTGTATTCAGGAAAGAGACATAACCTGTATTGTGGGAATACCATTGCAGGTTCTTTATCTAAGCAGGGTTAAAAGTGATATTTTCAGAAACAAAATAAAAAAGGTACTGCTAAGTACGGATTACGTGCCTGAAGTGCTAATCAATGAATTAACACAAAAATTCGGCTGCAGGGTTTTCAGCCACTATGGGATGACAGAAATGGGTTACGGCGGAGGCGTTGAATGCGAAGCCTTAAGTGGCTACCACATGAGAGACGGAGATATGTATTTTGAAATTATTAATCCGGACACCGGTAAGGCTGTTGAAAAAGGGCAATACGGAGAGGTTGTCTTTACAACCCTTACGAGACAGGCTATGCCGCTGATTCGATACAGAACCGGGGATATTGCTTCATTTTCTCCAACCGAGTGTGCTTGCGGTACCTTCCTGAATACAATGAAAAAGGTGCTTGGAAGAATCGAAAACAGGGTGAGAATAGGAGAAGAAAGGTTCTTGTATTTGAGGGAATTGGATGAAACCATTCTGCCCTTTGAAGAAGTTCTGGACTACAGAGCTTGTTTAAAAGATAAAGACAGGCTCATACTGGAGGTGGTTGTAAAAGACAATATAGATTCTGAAAGCATAAAGGACAAAATTATGCAGAATGTAAGGAATCTCCTGCCGAATCAACCGATGCAAAGATTGAATGTAACGGTTGTATCAGCGGCAAGGTGCAAACCTGTCCGATTAACCAACAGTATGGTAAAAAGAAAAATAATCGATTACCGGGGAGGTATTAATATTGAAGGACATATATGAACTGATTAATGAGCAAATTGAAAAAAAAGAAAGCTTTGTGCTGTCTACCATTCTGAGGAAAGCCGGTTCCGCACCCAGGGAAGAGGGAACAAAAATGCTGATAAGAAAAGACTTTTCAATCGGTGGAACCATAGGAGGCGGGATTTCCGAGGCTATGACCATAAAACTCGCGGCAAAGGTATTTGATGATGCACAATATATTATTGAAAATTTTGTGATGTCCAACAAGGATGCCGCAGGTCTGGGCATGGTATGCGGGGGAGATATAAGCGTACTGCTGGAGTATGTGGACTGCAGTGACAGCCAGATGGTCGATATATACAAGAAAGCAATTGAGTTGAAGCGCTGCGGCACTGATTTTGTCATGATAACAAAATTATCCGGGGATTCCGGAAGCATTAAGGGGTCGGATAAATGGATCTGTACCGAAACAGGATTCTACGGTATGGAGAATGAAGAAATATGGGGAGCAATTAAAAATATAAGAGAAAACTTTAAAGAAACCAAGGTCAAGGAGGTATTCATCGGAAAAGAAAAGTACATAATAGAGCCGTTTTTTAATGTTGAAAGCGTTCATATCTTTGGAGCAGGCCATGTAGCGCAAAAAATTGCGGATATAACCAAAATGCTCGGCTTCTATACTATTGTTATGGATGACAGGGAGGAATTTGCAAACAGGGAAAGATTTGATACGGCTGATGAGGTGAGGGTAGTTCAATCTTTTAATAATCTGGAAAATTATGATATAATTAATGGAAACAGTTATATTGTCATTGTAACAAGGGGACATGCCTATGATAAGGATGTGCTTGCGCAGGCGCTCAGAACCGATGCCAAGTATATCGGAATGATCGGAAGCAGGAGCAAAAGGGAACATGTCTACAACAATCTTTTGAGTGAGGGCTTTACTTCAGAGGATTTGGAAAGGGTTCACTGCCCGATAGGATTGAATATTTATGCCCAGACACCGGAAGAAATTGCGGTAAGCATTACGGCGGAATTGATTAAGGTTAAAAGAGGACCGAAAAATGAAAAACGGTAAAATAGCTTCAATCGTCCTGGCGGCAGGCTATTCTTCCAGGATGAACAGCTTCAAGCCGTTTTTGGAATTTGGCGGGCGTACTGCTGTTGAAACGGTAGTCAATACGCTTAAAGATGCAGGCATAGAAAAGATTATCGTTGTAGTCGGGTACAGGGGTTCCGAGGTGGAAGACAAACTGAAGGATTCCGGCGTTATATGCATAAGGAATGAAAACTATTCCCAAGGGATGTACTCTTCGGTATTAAAAGGTGTGAAATTCCTTGATGAGAGCATTGAGGCATTTTTCATTATGCCCGTGGATATACCTCTGGTAAAAAAGCATACATTAGAGCTGATGAAAAGAGAATACCGGAGATGCGGAAAAGGTATCCTTTACCCTGTTTATTGCGGAAAAAGGGGACATCCTCCTTTGATTGACATTAAATACAGGCATCCTATATTGAGCGGCTCCGGAGAAGGCGGACTGGAAAGGATGCTTCTGAACTTTCCGGAAGATTCAATGGAAGTCGCTGTTTTTGATTCAATGGTTATAATGGATATGGATGAAAAAAAAGACTATAATGCATTATTGAACCATTATCTTTCCTGTGCGCCGAATAGAAGTGAATGTAATGCCATCCTGAAAAGCTATAATGTTCCGGAGAATATTGTCAGGCATTGTATGGAGGTAGCCAGGGTATCCCTTGAAATTTTGGAGCATTTGAAATGCTGCGGGCATGTGTTGGATGCCGCAGCCCTGGAGGCCGCCGCAATGCTGCATGATATTGCAAAGGGTGAAAAAAATCATGATATGAAAGGGGCAGCGATTCTTAAGGAAATAGGGTATGAACGGGTAGGATACATCATATCGACGCATATTGATTTGGATGTTGATGAAAATGGTATGATTACCGAGAATGAAATACTTTATTTGGCGGACAAGCTGGTGAAGGGGGACAGGGTAATGCCCCTTGAAGAAAGGCGAGCCCAGTACATGAGTGTATATAATGAGAATATGGAGGCACAGGATAAAATCAACAAGAGATTTGATACAGCAGGGAAAATACTGCAGAAGATAAAAAGAATTTCCGGAAAAGGTTTAATATATGAATAGAAGGATATATCTTGTCAGGCATGGTGAAATTGACTGCGGCAAGGAAAAACGTTATATCGGGATTACAGATTTGCCGCTAAATGATAAAGGGCGGGCTCAGGCATACAGGCTGAAAGCCTATTTTTCCGATATCGATATAGAAAAGGCATACATCAGCCCTTTGATAAGATGCGTACAAACATCTGAAATAGTGTTGAAAAGCAAAGGTATTGAAGGAATACGGGTTGATGCATTGAAGGAAATCAATTTGGGAGAATGGGAGGGCAAGTCCTTTGCCTATATAAAAAGCCATTTTCCGGAGCAATATAAAAAACGGGGAATATATATGGATTGCTTTGCTCCGCCGGGTGGGGAGAGCTTTGAACAGCTTCAGAGAAGAGTGATGCCGGCATTTGACAGAATCATTGACAGTACTGATGGGAATATACTTATTATTGCCCATGCAGGAGTTAACAGAGTAATTATAAGCAGACTTATAGCATTGCCTCTGAGGGATATTATGAAACTGCCCCAGCTTTACGGCTGTGTGAACATACTATATATGGACAAAAAGCATCAGAATTGGAATTATGAAACTGTGCTGTAAAGGAGTATAGGGATGAATAACACTGATTACAGGCATGTAATTGAGCTTTCTCATGAAAGATGCAGAAAATTAAATATTAAAGAGGATCAGGTTATCAGCAGTAAAATCATCAATGAAACAGAGCTGCAAAAAAGATTTTCCGAAAATAGGAGTATGATTTTAACTGCAGCGCCTTATATGGAACAGTTGATTAATTTTGTAAAGGGCCATAATTTCTTTGCTCTTCTTACTGATGGAGAAGGATGTATATTGAATGCTATCGGAGATGAAAAAATACTGTCCGAAGCTTTTGACTTAAAAATGATTCCCGGTGCTTTTATGAATGAGGAAAGCATTGGAACCAATGCAATGGCTTTAGTCATTAAAACCGGAGAGCCTGTACAATTGTCGGGCAAGGATCATTTTATAAAGGCATATCACAGATGGACCTGTTCCGGTGCACCTATAAAGGACCATCGCGGAAAACTTATTGGTGTCTTAGATCTTACAGGATATACCGAAAATGTACATCCTCATACATTGGGCATGGTCATTGCTGCTTCAAATGCAATTGAAGAAATGATCAAGGTCAAGGAATTCAATAATTTGCAGGATATCAACTACAAGCATATAAATACGATATTTAACACTATGCCCATTGCAATCGTAACCTCCGACATAAACGGCAAGGTTAAAATTAATAACAACAAAGCCTTGGAATTATTGGGGAACAAGGATAACCGGCTGGAAGCAGAAGATATGAGTGAAATCATTGAGGAGTGGGACAGTATTAACAAATATATCCGCCAAGGCGGAAATATATCTCAGGAAATAAATGTTACGGCGTTTAGGAAACGGTTTCCTTGCCGTCTGATTGCCAACCCCATTTATAATTCAATTGATGACAGTATAGAGATTGTATATGTTTTTGAAGAAATTAAAAGAGAAAGGAAAGAAAAGAGAAAAAGCGAATATCAGGCATATTATACCTTTGATAAAATAATAGGAAAAGACGAGAGCTTTTTAAAAATTGTAGAATATGCAAAAAAGATTGCAGACAGCAAGTCTACAATACTTATTATGGGTGAAAGCGGAACAGGGAAGGAAGTATTTGCACAAGCGATTCACAATTACAGCAAGAGAATGGACGGCCCGTTTGTAGCTTTGAATTGCGGTGCCATTCCAAATCAGCTTATCGAATCCGAGCTTTTCGGATATGAGGAAGGTGCCTATACAGGGGCAAAAAAAGGAGGAAATGTGGGCAAATTCGAATTGGCCGCAGGGGGCACCATTATGCTGGACGAGATAGGTGAAATGTCCCTGGATATG
>JAAYQK010000067.1 GCA_012519325.1 Gracilibacteraceae bacterium
CCTATTTCAAGTATCCCCAGGAGGTTAGAACCCTTATATATACCACCAATATGATTGAAAACTTCAATCGCCAGCTGCGCAAGGTAACTAAAAGCAAGACCATATTTCCGACGGATGACAGCCTCATGAAGATCCTTTACTTGGCAATGACGGATGTCACTAAGAAATGGGCACAGAGCCGTAGGGACCGGGGAAAAATCCATTCCCAGCCAGAGATCTATTTTGCGGATCGGCTCGACGGATAAGGGCTACATCAGATTTTAGAGTTTACACAAAACTCGGGATACTACCTAAATATGTATTATCAAATCCATAGGCTAAATATAAACTAAAAATTATAGGCATGTACTAGTATTACATCTTCTAGTATAAAGATATTGGACAAGCATACATATATTAACTTAATACATTTCTGAATGTCAATGAATTTCTTTACCACTTGACATCCAATTTGTTTACCAGTAATGATACTGAATTAGTTTGCCATTTTTAAGATTTTGACATTGAAAAAGTTTACCACTTAGTTTTGAATTATAGGGAAATACTGATGATGCAGCATTTCCCCTGTATTTAATCGTCTTTTTCTCTGTTAGAATGCTTTGCCCTGTAAGGGTGATCAGAATTCATATTTAGCACATGAGATGTGAAGTGTCGAAGATTCATACAAATCACCAGAATTTTTCTCCTTATTTGGTATGAATAAGGAGTTTTTTTATTTTTGGCAAAAGTGCAGAATATGCGCAGATTTCTATTTTAAGCAGCAGGTTAATAAGCTAACAAGTTGACAGACCGGCATGGTAGTATGGTAAAATATAGTTGGTTGGTGGTTATACCACAGATTATATATTATAAAGGGGGAATAACTATGCCTCAGAATAGCTTTACTGCGGAATATGATGCCGTTGTAATAGGCGCGGGCAACGGCGGGCTGACAGCTGCTGCTACTCTTGCGGGAAAAGGTATGAAGACTCTGCTTTTGGAACAGCACAATCTTCCCGGAGGATTTGCTACCAGTTTTGTGAGGGGAAGGTTTGAGTTTGAGCCTTCACTGCATGAGATCTCCGATTTCGGACCGGCTGAAGACAAGGGAAATGTGAGGAAACTTCTGGAGGACAGGATTGGCTTGAACGTAGAATGGATTCGTGTTCCCGAGGCATACAGGCTCATTATACCAAATGAGATTGGCGGGAAATTGGATGTTGTAATGCCCTTTGGAATTGATGAATTCATCTCGAAAGCCGAAGAATATGTGCCCGGCTCAGCTCCCTCGGTAAAAAAATTTATAGAGCTTTGCGGAGAAGTGGTGGATGCACTTGGGTACATTGCCGAATCAAAGGGGAATCCCGATAAGAAAGTATTGACCGGGAAGTATTCAAATTTTCTTAAAACGGCCCCCTATACCCTTCAACAGGTTCTTGACGCTCTAAAAATGCCTTATCTTGCCCAGAAAATAATTACAGCCTATTGGTGCTATATAGGTATGGACGTAAAGGATGTAAGCTTTACAATATTTGGAGCTATGTTTCACAAATATTTGACTAAGGGTGCATATATTCCCAGATACCGCTCTCATGGCTATACCTGCGCACTTGATATGAGAATCCGTGAATTGGGAGGAGAAATTCAATATAATACCAGGGTAGAGAAGATATTGACAGAGAACGGACAAATCCGGGGAATAGAGACATCCCACGGGGATAGGATAAAGACCGGCCTGGTCGTATCAAATGCCAGCCCCCACTTGGTTTATAACAAACTCATACATCCTAAGTCAGAGGTGCCTGATATGGCATATAAGACCTGCAATGCAAGAAAAGTCGGGTTTTCGGCATTCGTAGTCTATCTTGGTTTGGATAAAAGCCCTGAGGAGCTGGGCATTAATGAATACAGCTATTTTATATACAGCACCCCCGATACAAATGATATTTACAAGGGCTTTTGTACTCTTAACAGGCCTATAGGGCAGGCAACCATCTGCTTAAATAACGCAATACCTGATTGTTCACCTCAGGGTACTTCAATAGTATCCATGACTACACTTTTTACCGGCGACTGCTGAGGAGTTGAACCGAAAGATTACTTTAAACTGAAAAGCCGGATCGCTGAAGAGATGATAGATGAATTTGAGAAGGCACTTGATGTCAGGATCCGGGACAGTATAGAGGAAATAGAAATTGCCACACCCGTAACCTTTGCAAATTACACAGGTGCTTTCAACGGTAGCATTTACGGTTATGAGCCCGCACCGTGGGATTCTGTTCTGCCCAGATTGATGTGCATGAATGATGAAAGTTATATAAAAGGCCTTGAATTTGCAGGAGGCTTTGGAGTTCGATGCCATGGCTATTCCAGTTCCTTGCAATCGGGAGAATTGGCAGCGCTCCTGACTTATAAGAAATTTATGGAGGTGAAGGGAGTATGAGTAAAGACAAATTGAATATAAATATTAAGCCTTTGGGTGTTTTAGATTTGTTAACATTTAAAAAGCTGGTACCGTACCGTAAGAAAAAGATAGTCGAAGCGCCGGCAAATCCGGTTAAAGAGACCCCTCCAGTTAATGTACTTGCACACAGGCTTCATCCCCAACGACAATATATGACTGTATCGGAAATTGTTGAGGAAACGGCTGCGGCCAGAACTTACAGACTGGTTCCCGACAAGGATTCCGAAACTTTTGAGCTTGCCCAATTCAGGCCCGGGCAGTATCTTAGTTTTTCTTTCAATATTGAGGGATCTACCGTCACAAGACCATACTCCATATCTTCATCACCGGAAGAAGCACTGAAGGGTTTTTATGAAATTACTGTGAAACAAAATGAAGGAGGATATGTGTCCAATTTTATCTTTAAAAATTGGAAGCCGGGTACAGCGGTAATCAGCAGCGGTCCCCAGGGGTATTTTTATCACGAAAGGCTGCGGGATTCAAGTAAAGTTATTGGTATAGCCGGGGGATGTGGTATTACACCTTTTAGATCCATGGCTAAAAGCATCGCAGAGGGAGCGTTGGATATTAGCTTGACACTTTTTTATGGAAGTAATACAATTAATGAGATAATTTTCTTAAAGGAGTTCGAAGAACTGGAGAGGGCTTCAAAGGGCAGATTAAAAGTCGTCCATGTTCTCAGTGAAGAGAAAGCAGAGGGCATTGAGTACGGTTTCATTACAGGAGACTTAATCCGTAAACATGCTGATCTTAACGGCAGCAGCGTTTTTATATGCGGCCCCCAGGTTATGTATCAATTCCTGCGCAAGGAAATAGGAAGCTTAGGGCTGAGAAAAAAAGACGTAAGATGGGAGCTCTTCGGAGAAATAAAAAATGTGGATAAAGTAACGGGATATCCGATGGAGAAAGCCGACGGGTCCTTTATGATGTTTGTTCATATGGACGGCAGCACACAAAGGATACCTGCATCAGCCGGAGAATCCCTTTTGACGGCACTTGAAAGAGCCGGTATGAACCCGCCTTCAGCATGCAGAAGCGGTGCATGCGGATTCTGCAGGTCACTTCTTATAAGCGGCGATGTTTTCATTCCGGAGGATGAGGACGGAAGACGGTTAGCAGACAAAAAATTCGGTTATATACATCCATGCAGTTCCTTTCCGGTCAGCGATCTTGAAATAATTATACCGAGAGCGAGGTAATCATTTGGAGTACAGTTTTCAGAAGCTTAAGGCAGAAAGCCTGAAGGATTTGTTCGTAAAAGAAATGGAAGCAAAAATCATATCCGGAGAATTAAAACCCGGTGACAGGCTTCCTCCCGAACGGGAGATAGCCGCTCAGATGGGAATAAGCCGCAGTATTGTAAATTCAGGGCTGATTGAACTAGCCTCCAAGGGGTTTGTTGCTATTAAGCCGAGAAAAGGTACAATAGTGATTGATTTCAGAAGCGAGGGTACGGCTCAAATACTAACTTCAATTATGAATTATAATCAGGGCAGATTAGATATGAAACTTTTTTACAGTATGATAGATACAAGGATGCTTATCGAAGTTGAAAGCGCAAAATTAGCTGCGAGAAACAGGGACGATAAGGATTTGGAAGCATTGGAAAATCTTTTGAAAGATATTGAAGGAAATACTCAGCCGAGCATTGATGAAATCGTGGAGTTCAATTACAAGTTTCATCACAGGATTACTGTCGCATCGGGGAATATAGTATTTGCCATGATTTTCAAATCCTTTGAACCTGTGTGCAAAAACCTGATAAGAATATATTTTGAAGCAAATGATTTTCGGCAAGAGTCGTTAGAACACCACAGACAGTTGTATCTGAGCATACTTGAAAGGAATAGCGAAGAATCAGAAAAAATAATGAAGAAAATACTTCTCCAGGGTAAAAAGGTATTGAAAAACTATATGGTGCCAGGTACAAAACACAAGAACATATAGTAAGTGCTGTGCCTGGCACTTCATACGGGAGGCATGTGAAATTCGGACTGCGTATCATATGCCAGATATAGAAAACTTCTTATTATCTATAAATAAGAAGTTTTTTAGAATTATGTGATTACATAAAATACAAAGAATTTATGTTATAGTAATAACAAGGAGATGAGATATGCAATAAGCGGTAAGTAGTACCCTTAGCCTTAAATCCTTTTGCCGGTTATATTTCTTATAGGCATAGAAATCGAGGGTTGATCATGAGGAAGTATCGATTATCAGTTATTTTATTATTTGCAATAATTATTGTATCCTTCGGATGTACTGAAGCATTTCAGTATTCTATTGACTGCGCCAAAATTGAAGCCAATAAGGATTTTACTTTTTTCATTGTATCAGACCCTCATTATATTTCAAAAGAATCTTATGATAATGGTAAGGCTTTCAAGGATTTTCTTAACACAGGGGACGGAAAAATGCTGAATCATATCGACGAGCTTTTTGATGCGCTTATAGAGGATATTGAGGCTGAAAAGCCTGACTTTCTGATAATAACAGGGGATCTGACATGCAACGGAGCGAAACAGGACCATATTGGACTGACAGAAAGATTGAAGCTCATTAAAGATATGGGCACTTGCGTATTTGTTGTGCCGGGTAATCATGATATACAGAATCCTCACTCAAGGGAATTTATCGGAGATGAGGCAAGAGATGTAGAAACAATTACACCCGATGAGTTTATGACCCTTTATGCTCCTTTCGGCTATGAGGGTGCCGTGTCGAAGGATCCAAATTCTCTGAGCTATCTTGCTATGCCTGCTGAGGACACATGGCTGCTTATGCTGGATTCTACTGATACTGATAATAATTTCAGGAAAAAGTATCCGGAACAAAGCGGATTTTTACGTGGGGGTACTCTTGATTGGATAGTGCAATGCGCCGATCTGGCAGAGAAAAATAATGCAAGGCTCATCTCGGTTATGCATCACAGTTTGATTGACCACAGCGAAATGATAAAGACAAATTATACAATAAGAAACAGTAAGGAAGCTCTAAAGGTATTTCATAAATCCGGAATAGAAATTGTTTTTACCGGACATATACACATACAGGATATAAAATCTGATGAGTTTCAGGGGAAGAAGATTTATGACATCGGGACCAGCAGCCTGGCAGTTTACCCTCATCAGTACGGCAGGATGAAGTTTACACCGTACATTGGCTTTGATTACCGCACAATTCAATTGGATATGGATGACTCCGGCTTTGATTTTGAGGATTATTCAGCCCACTTTTTCACGGAGCAGTGCGGAAGAATGCATCAGAAATGTCTTGAACGGTTAGAAGGATTGCCTGATGCAGAAAGGAAAATAGTGCTGGAGACAGTTGGAAGAATGAATATGATGTATTTTGCAGGTTACAGGAATGAAGCACTTGATAATATAGTGAATACCGAAGGCTTCAGAATGCTTGAAAAAATTGCTCCATGCTTTACGAAGGAATATGCCATGAGCATGCTGAATGATGATAGAACTGACCACAATACTCTGTTCATTTCAGTTTCTTCATATGAAAAACAATAAATACAGCATTATTCCGATAAATGCGGCGACAGCATTTACTATGAGGGTTTTATTGAATCTGTCGCTTTTTCGTCTGCATCTGGAAAGATTTATTGGGATGGATATAATGCAGAAGAAGAAAAGCAGCACAAGCAGAACCAGAACACATTGCAGCAGCTCTGTGTTCCAATTGCTTTGCAACTTTATGTGAAAGGACTTGTCCATATAGGATTCGAAGCCGGGCTTTGCAATTAATGTAATAAAAAAGATTGCCGATACCAGGATCCAGGACATGATTCCTGACCACTTAACCCATTTAACAAGTATATCAGGCCCCTTTCTCCTGTCAAGCATAGTCTATCCCCCCATTATTGAACATCTTTTGCCCTGTAACTTTGAAGCAGTTCATTTTTCACGGCATATAAACGACAAAAAATGTAAGACTTGAGATATATAGTTTATTATAATAAAAATTTCCTAGGCAATCAATGTAACTTTTTCATTTAAATGTAAGTATTGTTAAAAATTTTACCATACGTATTAAATAAAAACAATCACAAAAAATGCTGGATTTCTTGTAACATTTAAGGTCATATGTTATAATCTATTATCAAGATTATTTAAATGATAATATTGAACAATCGTTGATGGAGAGAGTAGATTGCGGAAGGCTGAAAGAGAGGTGCTGCCACAGGCTGAGAGCGCACCGGCACCGAAGCAGTTGAAGTTCACTCCGGAGATTCGAGGCTGAAGGTGATAAAAGGCACTTAGTAGGCTTTGACGGTAAATGCCGTTATATTTGGAGCGGTTTGCAGCATGCAAACAAGCAGGGTGGTACCGCGGATAACCTTCGTCCCTTTTTGGGGATGAAGGTTTTAATTTTTGTAAAAGATAGCATATAGGAAAGGAGTATGGAAAATGAAAGAAACACTTGAAAAGATTAAACTGCAGTCCATAAAGGATTTGGAAAGCGTTCAGTCCCGGAAGGAACTGGAAGAGCTGAGAATAAAGTATCTAGGCAAAAAAGGAGAGCTTACCCAGGTACTAAGGGGAATGGGAGGATTGAGCCCTGAGGAAAGGCCTGTTATTGGGCAGCTGGCTAATGAAATCAGAGATTATATCAATGAGAAGATTGAAGAAACGTCATACTGCCTTAAGAGAAAGGAATTGGAAATAAGGCTGAACAGTGAATTCATCGATGTTACCATGCCATCCAAAAGAAAAGACCTGGGGAATAAGCATCCCCTGACCAAGGTGCAGGATGAAATCAATCAAATATTCATAGGCATGGGATTTACAATAGTGGAAGGCCCGGAGATAGAAAAATCATATTATAATTTTGATGCATTAAATCACAGCAAGTATCACCCTGCAAGGGATATGCAGGATACCTTTTATTTTACCGAGGAAATACTTTTAAGGACTCAGACCTCTCCCATGCAGGTCAGGACTATGGAGCGGCAGAAGCCTCCCATAAGAGTGCTGGTGCCGGGAAAGGTATACAGGAGAGATGAAATAGATGCGACACACTCGCCTATGTTCCACCAGATAGAGGGATTGGTTGTGGACAAGGGTATAACTATGGCAAACTTGAAGGGGACCTTGGATGTCTTTGCAAAGAGACTGTACGGAGAGGACACCAAAACAAGGTTCAGGCCTCATCACTTCCCGTTCACTGAGCCAAGTGCGGAAATGGATTGTACCTGCTCCGCCTGCATGGGGGCAGGCTGCAGAGTATGCAAGAACGAAGGCTGGATAGAAATTCTTGGTTCAGGTATGGTACATCCTAATGTGCTCAGGAACTGCGGCATTGATCCGGAGAAATATTCTGGCTTTGCATTCGGCATGGGCCTTGACAGGATTGCACTGCTGAAGTATGAGGTGGATGACCTCAGGCTTTTCTTTGAGAATGACAAAAGATTCCTGGCGCAGTTCTAGGATAGTAATTAAAAGAAAGGAGATAAATCATGCTAGTACCGGTTAAATGGTTAAAGGATTATGTGGATATTAAGTTTGATCCGAAAGGTTTTGCTGATGCAATGACCATGTCGGGATCAAAGGTTGAAGGTATAGAAGAGCTTGGAAAGGAAATTGACAATGTGCTCGTGGGGAAAATTTTGAAGACGGAGAAGCATCCAAATGCCGACAAGCTGATTGTAGCGCAGTGTGACGTAGGAAACGAGGTTATACAAATTGTCACTGGGGCAACCAATATTAAGGAAGGAGATTACATTCCCATAGCCAAACACGGTTCATCACTTCCCGGAGGAGTGAAGATCAAGAAAGGAAAGCTCAGGGGTATAGAATCAAACGGAATGATGTGCTCTGCACAGGAGTTGGCCTTGAATCTTGAAGGTTTACCTGAGGATATGCTGGACGGGATATATATTCTGGATGGGAAATATCCCCTTGGCGCGGATATAAAGGATGTTCTCGGCCTTAATGACGCCGTAGTTGAATTTGAAATAACAAACAACAGGCCCGACTGCCTCAGTATTATAGGAATAGCAAGAGAGGCAGCCGCAACCTTTGGAGTTGTTTTAAAGTACCCTAAAGCAGACTTTAAGGAAAATAATGAAAACATAAAGGATTATATTGATATCCGTGTGGAAAACAGCGAGCTCTGCCCAAGATACATGGCCAGAATGATTAAGAATATAGTAATTAAGGACTCTCCGGCATGGATGCAGGAAAGGCTTATAAAAGCCGGTGTCAGGCCTATAAACAACATAGTTGATATAACCAACTTTGTTATGCTGGAGCTCGGCCAACCTATGCATGCCTTTGACTATAGGGACCTGGAAGGTAAAAAAATCATTGTGAGAAACGCAAAACCCGGAGAAAAAATTTTGACTCTCGATGAAACTGAACGGAAGCTGGATGAGTCAATGCTTGTAATAGCAGACGGGGAGAAGCCCACCGGAATTGCAGGGGTGATGGGAGGCTACGGCAGTGAAATAAAGGATGACACAACTGCGATTATATTTGAAAGCGCGAATTTTAATCCTGTAAATATAAGACTGACGTCCAAAAAGCTGGGGCTCAGAACGGAAGCCTCTTCAAGATATGAGAAGGGAATTGACCCGGAACTCGCCGAAAAGGCGCTGAACAGGGCATGCAGCCTTGTAGAGCAGTTAGGTGCCGGGGAGGTTGTAGGAGGAAGCATAGATATATATCCCACTCCTGTAAAGCCTAGGAAATTGAGCCTGAATATAAAGAAGGTGAATGACTTTATAGGGGTCCGGGATATAACCGGAGAAATGGCGATGAAATATTTGACTTCTCTGGAATTCGGGGCAGAGATGGCCGAAGAGGGCTTGGAGGTAACGGTACCGACCTTTAGAAACGATGTTGAAGGTGAAGCCGATTTGATAGAAGAAATCGCAAGGCTTTACGGATATGAAAAAATTCCTGCCAAGCTGATGGACACCACCTTCACACAGGGAGGAAAGGACAACAGGCAGAAGATTAGGGATCTGGCAAAGGCCAACATGGCTGCCCAGGGGCTTTACGAAGTAGTGACTTATACATTTGTCAGCCCTGCCGTATACAATAAAATAAGCCTTAAAGCAGAGAACCCCCTTAGGAATGCAATAAAAATTCTGAATCCCCTTGGAGAAGACCAGAGCATAATGAGGACCACCTTGATACCCAATATGCTGGAGGTAATATCAAGGAACTACAATATGAAAATTGCCGAAGGAAAGTTCTTTGAGCTTTCCAAGGTGTATCTGGCAGATGAGCTGACCGTAGAAAAGCTTGCAGAGGAAAGAGAGACTCTAGCCATAGGAATGTACGGCAATGTAGATTTTTTCGACCTGAAGGGTGTAGTTGAGAATCTGATGGATGAACTGCATGTAGATAAATACAGGATATTACCCTCCAATAATGACAGCATGCATCCGGGGAGAACAGCAGAGCTTCTGCTAAACAACCGGAGGGTAGGCTTCCTTGGGGAGGTTCATCCTGAAGTGCTGGATAAGTATGATATCCCAGCAAGGGTTTATATTGCGGAGTTCAATTTTGAAGAAATACTGCTGCAGTGCAATATGAATATAAAATATAAAATACTTCCCAAGTACCCGTCGGTTGCAAGAGATATAGCAATAGTTGTAGCTGAAGAGATTACAGCGGGCCAGCTGGAGGAGACAATCAGGAACAAGGGCGGCAGGCTTGTTGAAGATGTGAAGCTTTTTGATATTTACAGGGGAAGCCAGATAAAGGAAGGCTATAAGAGCATGGCTTATTCCATAGTATACAGGTCGGATGAAAAAACTCTTTCTGAAGAGGATATAACGAGAGTTCACAATAAAATTGTAAACTCCCTCATAAATCAGTTAGGAGCAGAATTAAGGCAGTAAAGTAATGGGATGGCATATCAGCGAACACTTATACAGTGTGAGTCGATATGCTATTTTAATTCACCATATTCTCCAGCTTTTTTACAATTATTTTGTCTAAATGCAAAAAAATGAAGGAAAATCTGCTTTTTTTGAAGAATATTATCTAATATAGGACAAATATTCAATCCTAAAGGAGTTGGAATATATGGCTGAGAAAAAGAAGACAACAGTCAGCATATTCGGCACGGAATATGTGATGGTTTCTGAAAAATCAGAAGAATATATATATAATCTTGCTGCTAAGGTTGATGAAGTAATGATCGAAGTAGCCAAAAGCAATTCAAGGTACAGCCAAACTATGGTTGCAGTACTTGCTGCGCTTAATCTGGCTGATTCACTACAGAAATCCCAGGAGGAGCTTGCTGAAACTGCAGAAAAACTTGAGAATATACAGGGAGAAATGCAAAGGCCTTTTGAGGAACTTAATGAACTGCGCCAGGAATTGGAGGCCATTAAGGAGCAGTATACCAAAATGCAGAGTGAATATACAAAATCACAGATTGAATTGGGAAAGGTAAGCAGGGAGTGGGCAAAGGCACAGGAGGAGCTGAAGGACTTGAGGTGCGAACTGGATGTATCCAAGGAGACGATAAATGATGTGCAGAACAAGCTATTTGAGAGTCAGATAGAGCTTCTGAAGGCAAAAAAGGAATTGGATGATGCAAAAATTAAAAGGATAGATAAAAACAGGAACATTAGGTAAAAATATATTAGTCATGAGTAACGGGAAGGCTCAGGTATTCCTTGAGGGTTGAATATCCGACCCTGGCTAAGGATTAGATTTGGGATGTGAAGATATGAAAAAAGTAGAACTTCTAGCACCTGCCGGAAATTTTAAAGCATTAGCAGCTGCTGTTGAAAGCGGTGCTGATGCTGTTTATTTGGGCGGAAATAAATTTAGTGCCAGAGCATATGCGGACAATTTTGACGGTCAAAGTCTTGCTGAGGCGGCAAGATTCGCCCATATCAGGGGCGTAA
>JAAYQK010000068.1 GCA_012519325.1 Gracilibacteraceae bacterium
CAAAAACATATCCCCATCCAATTGCATACAATTGCCTCCCCCACATAGATGTATTCCTGGATAACGGTTATACAAAGGAAGAAATGAAAATGGTGGATGAAACCAAGAAGATTCTTAATGACCAAAGCTTGAGAATCACAGCAACAGCTGTCAGAGTACCCGTTTACTACGGTCATTCGGAAGCAATAAATGTGGAATTCGAAAAGGACTTTGATATGGATGAGCTAAAGGGACTCTTAGCCAGCAGCCCGGGAATAGTTCTGCAGGATGATCCGTCGAAATGCATCTATCCCCTTGCGACTAATGCTGAAGGCAGGGGTGAAGTGTTTGTAGGAAGAATAAGAAGGGATTATTCGGTAGATTTTGGAGTTAATCTGTGGGTAGTTGCCGATAATCTGCTGAAGGGAGCAGCGCTGAATACAGTTCAGATAGCGGAAAAAATGATGGAAATGGGATTAATATAGTCACTTAAGGTGGGTTAACATGGGTATTGTAGTTGTGAAATTTGGCGGGACGTCTGTGGCAACTGCTGAAGGACGAAAGGCGGCTATTTCTCATATCGCCTCATTTAAGGAATCTGGAAAGCAAGTAATTGCTGTTGTTTCAGCAATGGGTCGCAAAGGTTCGCCCTATGCTACGGATACACTTATATCATTGCTTAGTAAGGACAGTAAGCCTGAAAACTTAGATTTATTAATGAGCTGCGGCGAAGTGATTTCTGCCTGTGTATTTGCGGACAGTCTCATACAGCGGGGAATTGATGCTATTCCATTAACTTCATGGCAGGCAGGTATTATAACCAATGGCATATTTGGAAGTGCGGATATAATTGATATTAACACAAATCGCATCAAAACAGAACTTTACGAAAATAAAGTGGTAGTAATTACAGGTTTTCAGGGAATAAGTGCACGTAACGAAATGACTACATTAGGACGGGGAGGAAGCGATACTTCTGCTGTTGTAATAGGCGGATTAATGAAGGCAGAGGCTGTATATATATTTACGGATGTACCAGGAATAGCCATTATAGATCCCAAAATTGTTCCCGGAGCAAAATTTACTGAACATATAGATAATCGTCATATGCATACTCTTGCTTTGTGGGGAGCGAGAATTGTTCATCCTCGTGCCATTGCGGAAGCGCAAAAATACAATATGGATGTATATGTCCGTTCAACTTTTCACCAGGAACTGGGTACAAAAATTGAAAAAAATTCAAAAAACTATGATGGGCCTGTAGGAATTGCCCTCATGAAAGAATGCAATTTGTTTAATCCTGAAGAAGGAGATAAATTAATTGCAGAAGGAGACGGTGAGAAAAAGGCGGTCCGCTCTGTACCGGGCAGCAAGTATTCCCTACTGACTGTGGTATTCAGCGGATACAGCAAAGAAAAAATAAAAAATTCCATGGAAGATTTACCGGTTAAGAGTAAGCTATTTATAAATGAATTATGTGCACATATATTTATTGAATCAAGGCAGGCTAAATCATTAGCAAACGATTTATACAGCAGGCTGTTTGGAAAAGTATCTGCTGATATCCAGAAGATATCTGTTTAGTGCTGAGAATACGGAGGAAGCATAAATGGTTTTTAAAAAGGATGTTTGTATAATCGGTGGAGGTGTCATTGGGCTTGCTACAGCTTATTACCTTCTTAAAGCCGGTAAGTCTGTTGCTGTTTTAGAAAGAGCGGAAATAGGAAGCGGTGCTTCAAGCTCCTGCGACGATATGATACTGCTGCAGTCAAAGAAGCCGGGAATTGCTCTGACCCTAGCTATGGAAAGCTTGGAAATGTACCGGGATCTGCCCCGGGAATTGGGCATGGACATTGGATTTCTTTCCCTGGGGGGTATGATTATTATTGAGGACGATAAGCAGCTTAAGATTATGGAGAATTTTGTAAAACAACAGATTTCATACGGACTGGATGTTGAAATTGTAGATAGAAAAACCCTGTTCAAAAAGCAGCCCCATGTAGCACGGTATATGATCGCATCCACCTATAGTAAATCAGATTCACAGGTAAATCCCTTATTGCTTATGAGAGCATTTTTACACAATGGGCTTAGAATGGGAATGGATGTATTCAGACACACACCTGTTATAGATATTGATCGAATAGGTGATCGCTGGATGCTAAAGGGAGAAAAGGGAATTAACATAGAATGTGACAGCATTGTTATTGCGGCAGGTGCCTGGTCGGCAGAAATAGGTAAAATGCTTGACATTGATATTCCAATTAAACCCGTATAGGGACAAATTGCAGTTACGGAGCAAATTGCTCCTATAGGAGAAACAAATTGCTGGACGGCTGCTTATATCGCATCGAAACATGATCCTTACATAATGCCTGACAGAAGCGAGTATGACAAAGAAATCGGATTGGGATTCGCTTTTTCCCGCACCGGCGAAGGCAATTATCTAATTGGAAGTACTCGTGAAAATGCAGGTTTTGACAAGTCAACAAATTTTAAAGCAATTTCGAGAATATTAGAACAAACCAGAAAATATTTTCCCATAATGAACCAGGTAAATATAATTCGTACCATAGCGGGCTTCAGGCCGGGTACAAAGGATGGAAGTCCAATTATCGGTGCTGTTGACGGATTTCCCGGCTTATTTATAGCCGCAGGCCATGAAGGAGACGGAATTGCTCTTTCACCCATTACGGGAAAAATTATGGCAGAAATGGTGCAGGGAGTGGGAGATCACAAGAGATTGGATGAGTTGAACCTTCGAAGGTTTTCAGCTGCTCAATAGACGGAAATGACATAAATTATCCTATTGGACATATGAATTATTGTATAGTTCGATTTATGTATTATAAATCGTTCTAAATATAAAAAATGAAAGGAGAAAGAATATGGGTACAGCAGGGATAGTCATTTGGGTTCTAACTATTGCATTATTTGTTATTTATTTTTTTATTGCCATCAGGCAAAAAAAGCAAGCAGAGCAAAGCTTTGCAAATTATGCAATAGGAGGCGGTGTATTACCGTTTTACTTACTCTTCTTCACCCACTTTGCCAATATTATGGGTGTTGGTAACTTTATGGGGCATGCAGGAAGTGCGTATGTCAATGGATTGCCTTGGCTTGCGTTTATCGTAGGTGAACAAGGTTCAAAAATTATTTTTGCATTAGTTTTTGCCGGAATGGCAGGTAGGATGACATACAATACCTTCCCTCAAATGATTGATGACTTGATTACCCGTGACAAAGTAACAAGGGCGATGTGCGGCGTATTGGCTTCCTGTATCATGATAGCATGGGTAGGAGGTCAGGGAAAAGCATTCGGTGAGTTATTTGGTATATTTACAGGAGTAAGTCCCGTTCCAATTATACTGTTCTTTACTACTATGTTCGTAATATATACTACCATGGGAGGAATGCTGTCCCTCGTATGGATGGATTTTATACAAGGCCTTATATGTGTCGTATTCGGAGCATTATTCTATATTTTCGCATTCTCGAAAGTGGGTTTCAGCTTCGCAGTGTTAGGTGAACGTCTTGCGAATGTAGGTAAAGCAGAGCTATTTACTTTTGCGGGAACCGATCCTGTTAGTTTGATTACCAAGTTTGTAACAGGCTGTGTTGGAATTCTTGTGGCACAGCTTTACTGGCAGCCATGTTTTGCTGCAAAGAATCCAAAAACTGCAAAACGATCCATGTTCTATGGCGGTGCTGTTGCTATAATATTCACCATGTTAACTGCATTGGTCGGATTAGTAATTATGACCCTAAATCAAGGCCTGGATGCAAACTCGGCTATGTCATGGTTTATGTTAAATGAGACTCCTATGTTTATTACCGTAATGCTGTTTGTATTAATATTGGCAGCAGGAATGTCTTCTGCTGACTCGAATCTTAATTCGGCTGCAATACTTGTTGCAAATGACTTAGTAAAACCTTTCAAAAAGGATATTACCGACAGGCAGATGATATCCCTTACCAGAACTTTAACGGTTATAATAGGTGCACTTGCAGCATTGGGGGGAATATATGCGGCCTCTATAATGAGTTTGTTCTCCAAGGCATATTCAATGGCAGGTGCAGGATTGGTGCCGTTACTTGTTATCGGTCTTTTGTGGAAGGAAGAGAGCGGTGTAGAGCCTACTATGGGCAAGAAAAATAGTAAAGTTACCCCTTGGGGAGCCCGTGTGGGTATAGTTGTGGGAGCCGTGCTTTCTCAGTTAAATGCTTTAGGTCCCAATGCAATTTTAATCGCACTATGTGCTTCTGCAGTATGTATAGTTGTGGTTTCTCTGATTACAAAAGATGTTGCTAATGATCCTAAGTTTGTAAGCGAAGGAAATGTAAATCCTATAAAAAAGTCATTTTAATAAGGTGCAAAAGCTATAACTTGTAAATCTTAGCCATGTGTTGTACATATCATGCCTTTAGGCATGATATGTACAATACTATTAAAGTAATGAACGGAGGAAAATATGCAAAAAAAACTTCAGGAAAAGGAAATTGCGGTACTTGAGTCTCTTAAAGCTGCCCAGGGGCCCATGGGATCATGGAACCTGGTGGAGAAGCTGGAGAAAAAAGGACACTATTTAAGCTCAGCAACTATAGGCAGAATTCTCAACAACCTTGAAAAAAGAGGTTATGCCGAAAAATATGGAAACAATGGAAGGATTATTACCAAAGATGGTTTGGAAGCATTAAGTAACAGTAAAATTAGCAGAAATTTTAGTGAACAAACTCAGACTTTGGAGCAAATGATTTCAACAACGGTATTAGAAGACTATATTATCGTTTTGCAGGCTAGAAAAGCAATTGAAAGAGAAACTACCCGTTTAGCGGCAGAAAATATAACCCAGGAAGAACTGGACTCAATTTACAGAATATTGGAAGAGCAAAGGGAGAAATACAGAAAAATGGAATCGGTTGCAAGCAGTGATATTTCCTTTCATAGAGCTATTGCCAAAGCTTCACGAAACAAAGTCCTTGAAACGTTGTATTTGATGCTTTTCAGCTATGGACAACAAACAACCATTTTTGAATATATACGTAAGCAGGTAAAAGCTATTTATATGACATCCCATATGGAAATTTATGAAGCATTAAAAAAACATGACTCTGAGTTAGCAGAGCAATGCATGATTAAACATATAGACAGTCTAATAGAGGATGTGACCAAGTATTGGGATTTATTTTATTAGAGTATTTATATTATGGAATATTAAATATATTTTATTAAAACAGAGGTAGTGAAAATGTGTGATGAAATAATATGCCGCTGTGAGGAAATCTACCGTAGCGAAATAGAAGCTGCCATTGAAGATGGAGCAGTAACGGTTAATGAGATAAAGCGCTTTACGAGAGCCGGCATGGGACTGTGTCAGGGTAGGACATGCAGAAGGCTTGTGGAACGTATATTGTCTGAAAAAACAGGCATTCCACTCAGTGAAATACAGCCCTCAACCTACCGACAACCGGTTCGCCCGGTTCGGTCAGATTTGATACAGGAGTATAACAATAAAGATCAAAAGGAGGACTAGCCAATGAGTAATTGGGGAAGATTAATCACAGCCATGGTTACTCCCATGGATTCAGAGGGAAATATCAACTATGACAGAGCAGTGGAACTGGCAAAGCATTTGGTAGAACAAGGGAATACCGCCCTTGTTATAAACGGTACTACGGGAGAATCTCCTACTGTTACTTCCGATGAAAAGGAAAAGCTTGTTTCATGCATTAAGAAATCCGTAAATGTGCCAATTATTGCGGGAGTGGGTACCAATTCCACAGCTGCCACCATTGAAAATGCACATAAGGCAGAAAAGGCAGGAGCAGATGGCTTATTGGTAGTCGTACCCTACTATAATAAACCAAACCAGCAATCTCTGTACGAGCATTATTCCGCAGTTGCACGCGCTACAAGGTTGCCCATTATGATGTACAATGTACCGGGACGTACGGGAATAAATATGACGGCAGATACTGCCGTAGCTCTTTCAAAGATTCCAAATATAGCGGCATTAAAAGAAGCTTCGGGAGATTTAGTACAGCTGGCAAAGGTAGTTCGTGATACGGACGAAAACTTCTATGTATATACGGGAGAAGATGCTCAAATTTTGCCTGCAATAGCCGTTGGAGGATATGGTGTTGTATCCGTAACTGCACACGTTGTATGCAAAGAAATCAAAAAAATGATAGATTCCTACTTGAATGGCAATATTGATGAAGCAGTGAAAATTCATCTGAAACTGATAGATATTACAGAAAAAGCGTTTATGACAGCAAATCCCATTCCTATAAAAGCAGCACTTAATATTCTTGGTATTAATGTTGGACAAACACGTTTGCCGTTGGCTGCACCATCCGAAGATGTAATTAACGCATTGAAAGGCTCTTTGACTGAATTGGGACTTATTTCGGAGGTAAAACAATGAACAGAATACCCAATCATCCGATTCTAGGCGAAGAAAAGCCCGGGAAAGAGGTGCAGATATTTGTTGACGGCAGGCCAATAATGGCAAGTGAAGGGGAAATGATTGCCGCCGCTTTAATAGCAAACGGCATATGGATTAACAGATATACGGCACACAAAAACAAGCCGAGAGGTATATATTGAGCTATCGGACGTTGTACCGACTGCATTATGACAGTGGATAATGTACCTAATGTTCGTACTTGTGTTACTAAGGTAAAGGAAGGTATGAAAATTAAAACCCAGCGAGGGGTGGGAGTTTGGTCTGAGGAGGGACGATAATGATTGAAACTGAATTGGCAATAGTCGGGGCAGGTCCCGCGGGGCTTTCGGCAGCCATAGAAGCACGGCGGGCAGGAGCGGAAGTTTTGCTCATAGATGAAAATTCACGTCCCGGAGGACAATTATTCAAGCAGATTCATAAATTTTTCGGCTCCCGATCCCATAAGGCGGGAACCAGGGGCATGAATATAGGTACTGAGCTTTTACGTGAAAGTAAAGAACTTGGGATACAAACATGGCTTAACGGAGAAGTTTGTGGAATAGAAGAGGGGCACAAACTCTGGGTTGTAAGGGATAGAAGCCGTAGTGAAATTGTAAAAGCAAAAAAAATAATACTTTCTACCGGTGCAACAGAGAATGCTGTACCTTTTCCGGGTTGGGAACTGCCCGGGGTAATGGGAGCAGGTGCTGCACAAACCATGATTAATGTTAATCGTGTCTTGCCAGGAAAAAAGGTAATAATGTTAGGTTCCGGCAATGTAGGGGTGATAGTTGCATATCAATTGCTGCAAGCCGGCGCTGAAGTTGTTGCTATTCTGGAGGCTGCACCAAAGCTGGGAGGTTATGGTGTACATACGGCAAAAGTATCCAGAGCAGGGGTGCCTTTTTATGTTTCCCATACTATAAAACAAGCTTTTGGGACAGATCATGTGGAAGCAGTTGAAATAGTTAAGTTAGATGATTCATTCAAGAAAGTTCCGGGAACGGAACGCACATTGGAAGTAGATACAGTGTGCTTAGCTACAGGATTAACACCTCTTACGGAACTTGCATGGCTTGCAGGCTGTAAATTCTGCTATGTTCCCGTTTTAGGAGGCCATCTGCCCATTCACGATGATAAAATGCATTCAACTCAGCCTGACATATTTATTGCAGGAGATATATCCGGAATTGAAGAAGCCAGTACTGCCATGGAAGAAGGAAAGCTTGCAGGTATAAATGCCGCTTGCGAATTAGGATATATTGCTCCGGAAGAAGCTGAAGTTCGTTCAAGGGAAATATGGGATAGCCTTAATTCTCTTAGAAGCGGCTACTTTGGGCAAAAACGCCGCGATTCAAAAGTTTCAATACTGCAAAAGAGTGAAGAGTTAATTAGTTATTTTAAGGCGATGATAATTTAACTACTATAATGGCGAAAAGAGGTGATTAGGTGAAAGGATCATTAAAAACTACAGGGGCACCTTCTCTGGAGGAACTGCACAATTCACCCGCATATCCAACCAATGAACAGCTGCGTAAGGGACCTATTGCCATAATAGAATGTATTGAAGAAATTCCATGTAACCCTTGTGAAGCAGCGTGTTCACGGGGTGCAATTACCGTAGGCGAAAATATTACAAGTTTGCCTAAGATTGACTTCGAAAAATGTATTGCTTGCGGTGCATGCATAGCAGCATGCCCGGGATTAGCAATTTATATAAAGGACTATACATATAGCGACACTATGGCGCTTCTGTCATTTCCTTATGAGTATTACCCCCTTCCTCAAGCGGGCGATACGGTTCAAGCTGTGGATAGACATGGGAAATATATATGCGACGGCAAAGTAATTAGAGTGCAAAATCCAAAATCCAACGATCATACGGCTGTTATTACTATAGAATATCCTAATGAATATTTTGAAGAAGTCGTGAGCATTAAGAGAATTGTTATATCATAATCAACCGTATATAAAAAGCATAAAACCGATATTGGTTTTATGCTTTTTATATGCTGTTCCAATCTTCTGCTTGGCAGAATCAGGCTAGAAAAATTCGTTTCTTGACATATAATAATTATAATAATATACTAAAAAAAGCATTCACACTATATTATATAGGAATGGTGACAAAATATAACAGTGGAGGAAGCTATGGAAAAAATCAGAATAGGTATCGTCGGATACGGTAACATAGGAAAGGGATTGGAAACTGCAATAAGAAACAGCTCCGACATGGAACTGGTTGCTGTTTTTACAAGAAGAAATCCCCATGAGATAAGAATAAAGGATCAAAAGGCCGAAGTAGTAAGCTTTTCCGAAGCCGAAAAATACAGAGACAGTATTGATGTTATAGTCTTGTGTACAGGCTCCGCAAAAGATCTTCCCGTACACGGAGTACAATTTGCAAAAATGTTTAATACAGTAGACAGTTTTGATAATCATGCAAGAATCCCCGAATATTTGGAAAATGTTAACAAAAGCGCCCTTTCTTCGGGAAAAATAAGCATAATATCCATAGGATGGGATCCGGGACTGTTTTCAATGATAAGGATGATTTCCAATGCGGTTCTGGAAAATGGCAAGGATTATACATTCTGGGGGAAAGGTGTCAGCCAAGGCCACTCAGATGCCATACGCAAGGTTGAAGGGGTAAAAAGAGGCATTCAGTATACAATACCCATTGAAAGTGCCGTAGAGCGTGTAAGGCGAGGAGAAAACCCCACACTTAAGGCAGGAGAAAAACATGTAAGAGAATGCTTTGTAGTCTGTCAAGAGGGTGCTGATAAAAATAGAATAGAATACGAAATAAAAAATATGCCAGATTATTTTGCCGGTTACGAAACCATTATTCACTTTATAAGTGAAGAAGAGTTTGAAAGAAATCATACACAAATGCCTCACGGAGGACTTGTAATAAGAAACGGTATAACGGGAGTTGAAAAACTACATAATCACACTATAGAGTTTTCTCTGAAATTGGAAAGCAATGCCGAGTTTACAAGCAGCGTGCTTTTAGCTTATGCAAGGGCGGCTTTCAGAATGTATAAAGAGGGAATGAAGGGAGCCAAGACAATATTCGATGTACCTGTTAGTTACCTGTCTGTTAAAAGCAGGGACGAACTGATAAAGGATCTGTTATAAAAAAAAGCAGCTCGCAGGAGCTGCTTTATTATTTATTTTCAATGGTCGGGGCGACAGGATTTGAACCTGCGCCCTCTTGGTCCCGAACC
>JAAYQK010000069.1 GCA_012519325.1 Gracilibacteraceae bacterium
GCTTCCGGGCTCAGAGTCTCGAGACTATGTTTTGGAAGTCTCACCATCGGGCCTCTGCAGGCAGGGCTTGGCCTTGAAGAGGGTGCATCAGTGATAAGAGTCGCCTTTGACATGGGAGTAAACTTCATAGACACAGCGGAGCTGTATTGTACATATGATTATATAAGAAAAGCTGCAGAGGGAAGAAGAAAGGAAATAATAATTTCAACGAAGTGCTATGCCTATACCAGGGAAGGTGCTGAAAAAAGCCTGAGAAAGGCACTGAAGGAGCTTGATACAGATTATATTGATATTTTTTCACTTCATGAGCAGGAAAGCGAGCTTACATTAAAAGGTCATCAGGAAGCCATGGAATACTTTATCCGGGCAAAGGAGAAAGGTTATATAAGAAGCTTTGGAATATCGACCCATGCCATAGGAGCGGTAAAAGCTTCATTAAAATATAAAGAAATTGAAGTGCTTCATCCGATATTGAATATAAGAGGCTTGGGAATAATTGACGGGGATGTTAACGGGATGCTGGAAGCAGTAGCTGAAGCATGCAGGGCAGGAAAGGGAATATATTCAATGAAGCCTCTAGGCGGAGGAAATATGATAAAGGATAGTGACCAATGCTTTGATTTTCTGCTGTCAAACAACAATCTGCATTCAATAGCTGTTGGAATGCAGAGTAAGGAAGAAGTAACAAACAACGTGATGATTTTTGAAGGGAAACAAGTACCTGAGGAGGTTAAACTACAGTTAAAAAGGAAAAAGAGAAGGCTGCTCATTGACTACTGGTGCAGAGGTTGTGGAAGCTGCAGCAGAAAATGTACTCAGGAAGCGATAACCATAGAGCAAGGCAAAGCAGTTGTTGATCCTGCCAAATGCGTGTTGTGCGGATACTGCAGCGCATATTGCCCTGATTTTTGCATAAAGGTGATATAAGGCTGTCTCCAGTCACGAGCTGCTAGTCGCTAGATTTGAGCGGTGCACAGGAGAAGTGGATAAATATACAAAGGAGAGAATTTATGAGAATTATGGGATTGGATTTGGGAGATGCTACTATAGGTGTTGCTGTCAGTGACGAACTGGGAATGATTGCTCATGGAATTACCACAATAAGAAGAAAGAGTATAAAATATGATATTGATTGTTTAAAAAATATTATTTGTGAGAAAGATATTAAAAGAATTATAGTAGGATTACCTAAAAACATGAATAACACTATCGGGCCGAGAGGTGAAAAGACAATAGAGTTTGTAAGGATACTTAAGCAGAGTTTTCCCGGCATTGAAGTTGAAATGTGGGATGAAAGGCTTACTACCTGCGCTGCTGAAAGAACTCTTCTTGAAGCTGATGTAAGAAGAAAAGATAGAAAGAAAGTGATAGATAAGCTGGCAGCTGTATTAATATTGCAGTGTTATCTGGACAATATGAAAAATGATAATATCTGAAGCGTTAAAGTTGACACAATATTGCCAGTAGGATAAAATAGTTTTACTAGAAAGATTTGAGGTGATTTTTATAATGAGTGAGGAAATGGATATAATACTTCTTTATGATGAAAACGATAATGAAACTGAGTTTGAAGTAGTCGCTACTCTGGAAGTGGACGAAAATGAATATGCCATACTTCTGCCGAGAGATGACACAAGAGATCCTGACGCTGAGGAAGTAGATGAGGCATATGTCTTGAGAATCGAACAGGATGAAAACGGAGAAGATATACTCATAGGAATAGATGATGAAGAAGAGCTCAATACTGTAATTGAAGCGTATGAGGAATTAGTCAGGGAAGAATCAAATTAGCAGTAAAAATAAAGGAGGCCTTAAGGCTTCTTTTTATCATGTGCGGCAGAACTGTTTAAAGCTAAAAACAAAAAGTTGACAATTATACGGAATAAATAATAACATAAAATGGAGGGAATATTGGACAAGGTGCCAATAATACGCTTTATTAAACGAAATAAAAAGGAAGTTGAAATCTTTGATAAGAGAGTTTGAGTACTTAAAAGAAGAGTTGAAGGAAAAGGGCTATAAACTGACTCCTCAAAGAAGAGCCATACTCGACGTTATATTGGATGCTGAGGGCAGACACTTGAGTGTGGAAGAAATATACGATCTGGTCAAAATGAAGTGCCCGGACATAGGCTTGGCAACTGTATACAGGACAATGCAGATGTTTGAAGAGGTAGGTTTTGTATATAAGCATAATTTTGATGAAGTTAGAAGCAGATATGAGATTAATCACCTTAATGAGTTCCATCAGCATCATCATCTGATATGTATCGGATGCAACAAGGTAATAGAGGTGGAGGAGGATTTGCTGGAGCAATTGGAGTTGGATATAGAAAAGAAATACAATTTTGAAATAAGCAATCATGACGTTAAGTTTTTCGGATACTGTGAAAACTGTAGGAAGTGACTTACGGTATTGCATAGCAAATGCAATACCATTTTAATTTTAGAGAAAAGCGCGATTTTCCTGCAAAGTGCCGGTCCATGGAAAGCAATGCAGAGTAATTAGCGTGTTTTTGATTATAATAAAATAATAAGCATACGGGGTTTAAAGACTTTGCCTGAGGCAAAGAGGTGAGGGCTCAGGCTTCAGGTAGGAAATTACTTTTCAGAAAAACAAAATTAAAGTATAATTGTTATATTGATTTATATGTTTCATACCAAAAATATTATATTAGAATTAAATGGAGTGAAATAGAAGTTTCACCTGGTTTTGTAATAGTAAGTGTTTTTCACAAAATATATAGATCGGAAAAAATTGAAAGGGCTGATATAGAAAGTGTCAAAAGGGAAGGCAAAATTAAAACTAATACCGCTCGGGGGGCTGAATGAGATCGGAAAAAACATGACAGCCATCGAGTACAAGGATACCATAGTTGTAATTGACTGTGGACTAATATTTCCGGACGAGGAAATGCTGGGGATTGATTTGGTAATACCGGATGTTACATATCTGGTGAAAAATAAGGAAAAAGTCAAGGCTGTACTTCTTACTCACGGTCATGAGGATCATATAGGTGCATTACCATATGTACTTCCTCAGATAAATGTTCCGGTATATGGTACAAAGCTGACCTTAGGTTTAGTGGAGAATAAGCTTAAGGAGTTCGGACTTGTTCCATTGGTGGAAATGGTAACAATTAAACCAAAGGATACAATAAGAATTGGAGAGCTGGAGATAGAGTTTATAAAAACCAGCCACAGCATAGCCGATTCAGTTGCTATAGCTATTCATACACCAATTGGTATTATAGTTCACTCAGGAGATTTCAAAATAGACTTTCAGCCGATAGATGGCGAGCTGATTGATTTGCATAGATTTGCAGAGCTTGGGAAGCAGGGAGTGCTGGTTCTTATGGCTGACAGCACAAATGTCGAGCGACCGGGATATACAATGTCCGAAAGCACTGTGGGAGAGACCTTCATAGAGCTTTTCAGAAATGCAAGCGGACGGGTAATACTTGCTACCTTTGCTTCAAACATTCACAGGATACAACAGGCAATTAATGCAGCTGTAATGTTCAACAGAAAGGTGGCAATTGTCGGCAGGAGCATGGTAAATGTAATAGGAGTCGCTACTGAGCTGGGTTATATAAATATTCCTGAGGGAGTTGTGATTGAGGTTGAACATATAGATAGGTATCCGAATGACAGGATAATGATACTTACTACAGGAAGCCAAGGTGAGCCTCTGTCGGCATTAGCCAGGATGTCTACTGCAGAACATCGGAAGGTAACTATAATACCCGGAGACAGGGTTGTTATTTCAGCAAATCCTATACCGGGGAATGAAAAGCTTGTATCAAGAGTTATAAATCAGCTCTTTAAAAAAGGCGCCGATGTTATATATGAATCAATGGTTGACATTCATGTTTCCGGTCATGCATATCAGGAAGAACTGAAGCTCCTTCAAGCTTTGGTAAAACCAAAGTATTTTGTACCTGTCCACGGCGAGTACAGGCATCTGAAACAACATGCCCAGTTGGCGGAAAAAATGGGTGTAGATAAGAACAATATATTTATAGCTGATATCGGGACAGTATTAGAGTTTACAAAGGATACCGGGCGGACAGCGGGAACCGTTGTTGCGGGGAAGGTACTTGTAGACGGACTTGGAGTAGGAGATGTGGGGAACATAGTATTAAGGGACAGGAAGCATCTTTCTCAGGACGGACTGATAGTGGTGGTAGTTACAATAAGCAAGGAGACAGGACAGGTAGTGGCGGGACCTGACATAATATCCAGAGGATTTGTATATGTCCGGGAGTCTGAAGACCTTATGGAAGAGGCAAGAGGAATAATTAAGGATGCCCTGACAAAATGTGAAGAAAAGCAGATAACAGAATGGGGAACCATTAAGTCTGAAGTAAGGGAGAGCCTAAGGGAGTTCA
>JAAYQK010000070.1 GCA_012519325.1 Gracilibacteraceae bacterium
GATCCAGATCTGTTTCTGCTCCGTCATCTGTTACAAATACTTCTCCGTGCTGATAGGGAGACATTGTTCCCGGATCAAAGTTCAGATAAGGATCCATTTTCTGCAGGCTCACCTTTAATCCGCGGCTTTTCAGAAGCCTTCCCAGTGATGCTGCAGTTATGCCTTTCCCCAGGGATGAAACGACACCGCCGGTTATGAATATGTATTTTGTAGTATGCATTTTAGTCCCTCCCTTTCCTTAGTATTTATTATTTACAATGCAAATCGGCAAAAACTACAAGAAGGTTAATACTTTTTAACCTTCTTGATTTGTAAATTGATTTATTCTCATTTAACTTTTCTTACAATTATGTCTTCCTGCTCGGTAACTCTTTCCTCAATGCGGTCAAGCTGGTCACTGTGCTGTTTATAGCCGTCAAACAAAGCTTGCAGCTTTTTGCCGTGATTCTGCTCAATAAAGGTAAGTTTTCGGTCTATACCGTCGAACCTCTGGTCTACACCGTCGAATCTTTCCCTTGTCTCTTTTCTGAAGCCGGTAAATTCAATATATAGCTTTTCTATCAACTCGAAGGCTTTATCTTCCATTAACGCTCATCCTTTTAAATGATATTTTCTCATTTAGTATTATACCATTTTATGCTATTTATGTCATTAAATAATTTACTGCAGCATTTTCCTGATCTCTTCCATTGCCCGTTCCAGCTGGAGGTCTGTCCCGGTTTGTTTTTGCATTAATTTTTCCTCAAGGATTTTGATGTCGTCGGCGTCTATGGAAGCGTCTTGACTAAGATTGTTATCTTTTTGAAAATTCAGTACCGCCGCTCTTGTCATCCCCCCGAAGATGCCGTCCAGCTTATTTATATCGTAGCCCAGGGCTTTTAATCTCTGCTGTACCCCCAGCACATCAAGGCCTATATGCCCATTCTTAATACTTCTGTCTCCTTTAACCGGTGCAAACTCAGCCGTTTCAACGGAATCAGTCCGTTTCACTTCTATATCGGGGGTGATTCCTATACCGTCAAGGGAAAAATTGTTTGGAGTCAGATAGTTGGCAATGGTGATCTTTACTCCTCCCCCTCCAGAGATTCTCATAACATTCTGAACCGTTCCCTTGCCGTATGTTTTTTCCCCTACTATTATACCGGTATTGCTGTCTTTCACGGCGCCTGCCAGTATTTCCGAGGCCGACGCGCTTCCCTTGTCTACCAGCACAACTAATTTAAAGGGTGCCTCATCCAGATCTGACATGTATGTTTCCTTTATCTCGTTCTTAACCTGTATCTTGACTATTGGACCTTCGGGTATAAGCAATCTGCATACCTCAACCACTTCATCCAGCAGTCCCCCTGGATTTCCCCTGACGTCTATTATTACGCCCTTTATCCCTTTTTCCTTGAATTCATTTACTATGGAAACCATACTGCTGTAAGTTTTCCCCGAAAATTCCGTTATACGTATATAGCCTATGTTGCCCTCTTTTATCTCATATTTTACAGGGATTATTTCTATAACCTCCCTGATTAATTTATAATATATAATCTCCGGAGAACCTTCCCTTATTATTCCGATTTCAACCTCTGTGCCTTCTTTGCCCCTTATCAGATTTGCTGCCTGATCTGTAGTGTACTCGGTAATGTCTGTTCCGTCAACTTCCACTATTTTGTCTCCCGTCTTGATCCCTGCCTTGTATGCCGGTGTCCCTTCTATGGGAGCTACTACCGTCACCCTGCCGTCTCTTCTTTCAATCTGTACCCCTATGCCTACTATTTCCCCTTCCAGGTCAATCATGAATTCTTTGTAATCCTCGGGTGAAAAATAGGTGCTGTGAGAATCAAGGGCCTCAAATATTCCCTTGATGGCACCGTTTATGAGATCCTCTTCTTTTACATCCTTGTAATACTCTCTCTTGATTATGTCAATAATTGCCTCTATCTTTTTTGCAGCCTCAGATTTCTGTTCACCTTCAGCTCCTGGTACCCTGAAGGTAAAGGTGGTGTCTGCAAAAACCGGTGCGCTGAGTATTATTAATGCCAGTACAATTGCCAGAATTCTCTTTTTCATCATTAACCCTCTCTCTCATGTTTTATAGTAAACTCCGCTACCACCCGTAGTCTATCATGTTCTCCCTGTATTCCTGCCGTATATCGTATTGCAGATATTTTATAAACCTGTTTATCATAGCGGCACATTCCGCTCTTGTGAGCATTTTATTCGGTTCTGCCTCGTTGTTTTCATTTCCGGTAATTATTCCCATTCTGTGGGCTATGTTGATGGATCTTTTTGCCCAGGGCTGAATGCTGTCGTCGTCAGCAAAGGAGGTGACTGTTCCGCTTACCGTAGATGAATTCTCCATACCTATGGCCCTGACTATTATAACTGCCGCCTGGGCTTTTGTCAGATACTCATCCGGTCCGAACCTGTTCTTGCTTATACCCTCCATTACTCCCGAAGCTGCTGTCCTGTTGATATACTCATAATAGGGGTGATTCTTATTCACGTCTGTATAATACTGCTCAAAGGAGCTGTATCTGCTCTGCTTTGCCGGTGAACCTTTCATATCCGACACTTTTATAACTGCCTTGGCGAATTCTCCCCTGCTCATGAAGCTCAGCGGCCTGAAATAATCGGCACCTGCCATATCGATTACCCCTAAGGAGGTTACCCTTTTTATATCCTCTGCCGCCCAATAGCTTGCTGATATATCGTTTATATTGTATGAAAACAGCCTTGTCTGAGTAGGGAGGGTAACAAGCTTGTAACTGTCTTTGCCTTCCCTTGTGCCTTTTATCGGAACCCCTCCGCTGAACCTTGGCAGGGTATATCTGTAGGATACTACGTTTTCCTCTCCTTCTTTCAGTATGTATCCTCCCGCATAACTTACCACAAGAGGGCCGCTGGCTACATACTGTATGTTTTTCATTGAAGATTGGGATACTGCGTAATCCACCGTACCGTAAGCTTCCTTGTATTCGGCCGCATTAGGGCTGCTTTTATACCTGTAGGTTATTGTATGCTTGATTATGGCTGTTTCCGTGGAACTCCACCAGTTGTTGTATCCGAAGGAATGGGCTGTGATGTCAATTCTTACCTGCCCTATTCCGTCATTCTTAGAATAAAGCTTCATTCCTTGCCAGTCAGAGCCAATATACCGTATTATATCCCTTTCGTCCGAGCTTCCGGAACGGGTAAAAAGGTATTCTTCAAGCTCATAGGTGTCGCTGCCTATTTCAACCGTTTCGGAATATCTGGGGTCTATGGCGGTACTGTAGGTTGTCTGGGATGTAGAAACGTCACTGCCGGCGGAATTAAGAAAAACCACCTGCCTCTCAAGGGTTGCGGCCTTGAGAGGGTTGGAAAGACTATACTTAAAGGTGGTCTTTGCCCCGTTGCTGCTTTCTTTTATTTCTACGGTACCTTCCATCAGGATCGGCTCTCCTGACAGGAATATGGTCTCGGAATATTTGTATTCGTTCTTGTTGGGAGTTATGTCCCCGGTTATTCCCGGTTCATAGCCGGGAGTGGCATATACGGCCATGCACAGCATATACATTGTTATTAATATGAAAATTGGTTTTTTCATAGGAATCACATCCTTAATCCAGTCACTATATACTATATTTGGTAAGGGTTTGTGAAGTACTCCCCACAACCTCGCACCAGACGTTAGTCTTCTACTATCATAAATATAGAGTAGTCGTCGTCGGACAGGACGTAGACATAGTCATCGGGCTGCAGTTCGTCAATTGTTATGGCCCGTCCTTCTTTCAATATTACCACTTTTCCGGTTTCTAAAGGTACCTCTGCTTTTATGGCTATCCATTCATTGTATATGGGGCTGAAGTCCCTTGCATTCTTGAGAGTTACCTTGTTGTTCCCCTCATCGATTTCATTGACCTGCCCTGCAATATATCTTTCCTTATATACTACGTCAGGATTGTAGCAGTTCTTGTCCTTTTTCATAAGATATGCCGCAATGGTATTCCCTTCTCCGTCAGATACTACATACATCAATATGTGCTGGTGGAACTTGGAATCGTTTCTGCGTCTCCTATAATCATAATGATACTCGTCATCCTCATGAAAGTCCATCTTTTTTCCTGCCGTTTTGTAATTCGGCCAGGTGTATGTGTAAGGCTTAAACCTGCTTTCGGCAAACTTCTCCACCGAAATGGGCTCCTTTTCCACAACATTATCATATATGAATGTTTCGGAGCTCATGAGGAAAGTAAGTTCTTCCGATTCCACCCATTCGTTGTTTTCCAGCCTGAAGGGGTTTTCTACGGTGTAGTAATCCTCTCCCATGTTGTGCAGGTAGCCTCTTGTTATGCTGTAGTTGTTGAAGCCGTTAAAGCTGTCAAGGCTTATGAGAGGCACGCTGCCGACCCCCAGCGCCGACCTGTTCTGTACCAGGAAAGCCCTTGTGTATTCGTCAATATACATTGAATCCAGCAGTCTTCCGTCTCTGATTACTATGGATCCGTCGCTGAATTTCAGCAGTCTTCCGTCGGACAAGGTCAGCTGCTTGGTGGTCCATTTCACATCATAGATATTTTTGTACAGGGTGCTCTCAGCTCCGTCCTTCAAAACTGCCTTTGCAAGCTCTTCTCTTCCGTAATTCTTCTTTGATACTGCGTATATGGACTTCCCGATATAATCTCTCAGCCTGTCCAGACTGAGCTTTGTATCGCCGTTATATACCCCCGCCCCGTCGGACAGCTTGAATTTGATGTTGTCCTCCTTCTTTATCCAATCGTAATAACCGTAGGTAAATACATTGGACAGTACTATTTCTCCGGTCTCCGGCACAACATCCTGTATATCTCCTTTGTATACCTTTTCTATCTGTACTCCTGTCCCCTGCACTTCCATGCGGGTTATATGCTTGTCGTTGGCAGAGTTCACTTCTATTTTGACCCTGTCTCCCTGTCTGAGCACCGAGGTGCTTACGTTCTGCTTATCCTTTATTATCGGGGTATTCCTGTCTATTGTATATAACACAGGATTCTTAGGATTATCATCTGTCAGAAGGGTAATGCCTTTGTCGGATATTTCCCTTATCCTTGCTGTAAGTATGACCTGCCTGTCAGAATCCTCTCCGATGGTATCCGAATAAATCCTGACTTCATGAACCTTTCCGTTGAAAATCCTTACCACGGCATCCTGGTCAAAGCCTATTGCATCTGCTCCCCTGAGCTGGCCGTTAATATATATTGCCGCATTGTCCGCCAAATCAAGATAATCCATATTGTTGTATTCGTCTGCTACCTTTATTACATTACCCACCGGCGAGGTCTGGGCATATATTATCCTTACAGGGACTTCCCTGCCGCTTACAAGCTCGGGTGAAGCATCCACGCTGAGTGATTTCAGTATATTATTTGCAAAAACCACCTTTGCGGGACTGTTGGGTTCCAGTCTTCCGATATCCACCGGTTCCTTCTGCACGGTTATTGCCGAATCCGGCATCACCTTTAAAATATACATGTTGTTGCTGCTGTCCCCCACCTGAACGGTATTCTGTTTGGGATCATAATATACAAAGGTTCCGTCAATTTCCTTAAGCTCTGCAGTATGCAGCAGTACTGCCCTGTTCTCCCCGTCAATGGTATATTCAACTATATCACCCTGAGATATCAGAGACTCATTCCCAATTTTCCTGTTTTTTATCACCGGAACCGATTCCTGGCTGGTTGAGCTTCTTGTACTTGTTTTTCTCACGTTTATGCTCACCACTTCGGAATCCGGTGTCTCTATGGTTATGCTTGTAGTATAGGTATCCGATACCGCTCCGATATCCCTGGCCATGGATACGGCTGTTACTCTGCCGTAACCTGTCTTGTACCCCAGTTTATCAAGGGACTGGTCTGCAACCATGTTCATTATTGAAGCCATTTCCCCTCTGCTGATATTTCCCCGGGGGGAAAAGGCAGTGGCTGAGGTTCCTTTCATTATGCCCTTTTGGAGTACCGCCTCTATATAGGGCAGGTTTTCGGTTTTTATTGAGCTCCAATCCGAATAATTATATACTGCCGTAATATCATGCCCGTTGACCGGTTCAAGTCCCATTGCCCGTGCTATCCATAGAGCTGTGTCCTCACGTCTGGCTGCTGTACCGTAGGCCTTCTGGAATTTTCTCCTGTCAGTCAGCTGCCGTTCAAGCTGATTCTTCTGTGCCAATGTCATCTTCC
>JAAYQK010000071.1 GCA_012519325.1 Gracilibacteraceae bacterium
ATAACCTGTTTCTTGCTTGCAGTACTTGTTTCCTGAAAGCGTCTTTCATATATTCCTCCGTTTTTTTGTGGTATTATTTCATAGTAATTATAGTACCACTTCTAATATGCAGAGGCAAATATGAATTCCCATCAGACATTTATCTAATAGCATCGTATAATATATAGAAGGTAATACGGAAGTCCAATAGAGGAGGAATAATATGAACAGGAATTCAAATATAGTAATTGGAGTAGTTTTAATTGCATTGGGTGTATTGTTTCTGATGTCAAACCTTGGGTATCTGAATTTTTCATGGAATTATTTATGGCCGTTGGCACTGCTGGTTCCGGGGATATATATGCATTTTGCGTTTTTTACCGGCATTGACAAGAATCCCGGAATACTTGTACCGGGAGGTATACTGACTACTTATGGTGCGCTATTTTATGCAAATGTTTTTTTTGGATGGCATATTATGACTAACCTGTGGCCGCTGTTCCTGATAGGTATAGCAGTGGGGCTTTTTGAGTTATACATTTTCGGAAACCGTGACAAGGGGCTGCTCATACCCGTGGTTATTCTAGGAGGGATAGGACTTTCATCAATCTTAGGGTCATATATTAGATTTGACATTAAGGATTATCTGCTGCCTATTATACTGATAATAATCGGGATAGTAATAATTACAAAAAGTGGGCAGCAGAAAAAATAAAGGCTAAAAAACCAGCCGGCCTAAACCAATATGGCTTCAGGCAATTGGAAGCCATGTTTGTGTTTACCAATACCGGCTGTTCACATATAGGCTGCTGAATATAATGCCAGGGTTTTACTTATGTATAATCCTATGCTTTATGTTCAGTTTTTTTATGCATAATCACCCTTCTTGAATGGCAGGGGGCTTTTCCCCCTTGCATCTCCTATCGTATAGAAAATTATAATTTCTCATACGAAAAAAAGCGAATACAAGTATCGCTTTTTATAGTAGATCTATTGCATTTTTCATTTTGTAATGGTATATTAAAAGATACGAATAAATATAAGCATACAATAACCCAATTATACTATAGCACATTTAAGAAAAAATGTCAATAGGATAATAAAAGTTTTTTCAGTCAAAGTTTTACATGGGAGGTGACTGCCTATGACATTTGAAATTATGAGTACACCTGCATCGTTGATACAAAAACAAGCGATTGAAGAGATCCAAAAATGCAACGAATTTACATCTGAATACGGATTGGCTTTGTCCCCCTCAGATGCTGCCAGACTGGCTGAAACTCGCAATATTGCTTTAAAAAGCAGCGGAAGGATTGAATTCGGGGGCGGTGCCATCCATAAGATAATCAGGGGATTTTGCGACTCTCCGTATATTTCAATGCACAACTATGCTGAAACAATTCATGAGCTTACGGAAATATTTTATTATTATAAAAATGAAACCCTTGATTTGATGAGTGATGATGATTTGATAAAATTCATGAAGAACAGCTTTGACGGTAAATGCCAGGGTTCCCTGGAATTGCTTTCGGGGCGGGAGCTTGCCAATATGGCGCGGAATATAAGGTACGGGTATCCTCCTGATTATTCGGAGAACCAGCTGCCGGATGAGGAGGATGAAGATGGCGAATATTGAAAAACGTCATATCATTGACAGTAATAAGTTAAGCGGTGAGCAATACTTTACTTCAATCCTGCAGGAGGCATATTCCCATGGGCTTTTATGCGACTCTGAAATAGAGAGCATTCAACTGCAGTGCATTCATTTTTTGGCATATAAATGTGAAAGATACAACGGCGGTGAAAGCAGCTCCATAAGAGTGGAAGCTGCCGAAAGCATAATGAAATCCAACCTCTATACAATAGGACTATATTTGAAGTCGCTGCCTGATGTTGATTTCGCAGTCAGTGAACTAAAAAAGTCAAGTGCTTCAGAAATGTATCAAAAGGGCAGAAAACTAATTAATGTCAGGCTTCGTTCCGCAAAGCATATTTATAATCTGGTTCAGAAGAATAAATTGGCTACACCCAATTATTCCTATAATTCAACAATAAACGAAGGGATTAAAAGCTTCTTCAAGGCATATAATCCCGATTATGAGGCTCATGAGATTCCCGCATCTATTGACTATCAGCTTTGCAACCCTGTTATTGACCTGGCGGGAATCGAATTCATACAGAAGTATCTTGAAAATCTATTTTATGAAAACGCGTTTTGCAGGAATTTCGATGAGTCGGATATCCACCATCTTCTTTACGGATATGATAAAGAGTATAAGGAACTGCTTGTTAATATTTTTGAACTGGTATTGACGGCAGCGCTGGGGTGCTCCCTTTCAAACCGCAGCGTTGTGAAACTGGGTATTACAGCGGAAGATATTAAGTATATCCATTATGAACTATCGGAGTATAACGATCATTTGCTTGCTTTGAAAATCCGCGAGACAGCCGGAAAAGTGCTTGAAGAGCTGAATATTGAAAATCTTCCTCTTGGAAGATATATAGAAAAAAGCCTGCCGAAAATTACAACCAATATCCTTCATGCAGTAAGGACGAATACTCTGGATAAAACCTTCGTATCGAAGGCTATACCGGATTTGAAACCCGGAATCCGTTTTGTATCCGGGGCGAAAATGCATGATGAGAATTACAGAAAACTCATTGACGAATTGCTTGTATGCCGTCATTCATCCGATAAGCTTGCGCTTATAAAAGAAAAAGTAAAATCCTTTGAGGATTTGGAGGATTTATTATTTGATGCAATGCTCAATGAAGAAGAAATTACTTCGGTTTTTAGTATCCTTGGAGATGTAGAGATTGCTGCATTAGTAAGGAGGCACCCATTTAAATCTGATATACAGGCTGTGGATTTATCGGAAGCGGAAATGGCATTGCGGCAATATTTGAAAAACTATATTGACCGGCTCCCGAAGGGTAAGCAGAAAGAGATTTTTGAGAAAGCGGACAGTCTTATTGTTGAATGAACTTTCCAGCAAAGGACAAGGGGACGTTTCTCCTGTCTTGCTTTCAGTGAGACAGGAGAAACGTCCCCTTGTCCTGGTTCTCCATATAATCTCCATATGCATGCTTTAAAGTGGGACTTAAATAAAACGAGGAGGATCACGTATGAGTTGTCATGAGGAGAACAAAGAAAAGCAAGTATCACATAAACACAGTCCTTTGAAGCATATGCTGCATATGGCCATATGTTGCGGATTGCCTATAATCATCATAGGAGCATTGCCGCTTATAACAAGGTTCAGTCCTGCGCCAGCCGCAATGCCGGCAACTGTGCCGGCTTTATTCATATACCGATCATTAATAGAAAATCGTAAAGGTATCCAAGCAGTATTCCAAATACCAGGAAGTAACCAATATATAAGCCTATTGCCCTTTCTTTCATAATTACGGCTAAGCCTGCAATTACACCTGCGCTTGTACCGGGGCCTGTTATCATGAAGGCCAGAAGTACTCCTTGGCTGGCATCTCCTGCTATAAGAGCATTTATTATGGGAATGGAGGATGAACCACTGACAAACAGGGGTAATCCTACAAGAGCCATTAATGGTACTGTGAATTTGTTGTCTGTTCCCAGATATTGCGTAATTACTTCTGCCGGTACGAATCTGTTTATAAGGAAACCTATTGCGGCGAATATGGAAAAGTATAATAGAACTTGCTTTATACCCACTTCATAGAATACTTTAAAGAGCTCTTTTAATTTGTATTTTTCTGCAAAGCTCCCGGCTTTTTCATATTTGTCATCGGCCGAACAACAGACTGTCTCTGAGGCTGTACTGATGCAGCAGCAGGAAGAAGCAGGCAATATGACCCTGGGCTGCGAACAGCTGCATGCTTCTGCGGGCTTGGGGGCACAACAAGATGAGGCTTCTTTTGTTTCCGCGAATCTTGCTTGTCCTTCCAAAAACCTTGTATTTTCCTCAATGAAATGCGTGATACAGCTTGAGCCAATGCCAATAATCAATGAAGAGGCAGTAAGTGCTACAGCAAACTTAATACTTACTATTCCGGAGATAAATATGAATCCATCCGGACTCATTAAAGGCGATGATGTGAGAAATGCCATTATCGGTCCCCAAGGCAGGGTTGTTGTCAGCATTGAAACTATAACAGCCATGGTTCCGCAAGCGCAGAAGGGTGTGAATGCGCCGAAGGCAACACTTCCGGTTATTGATACACCGGCTTTTTTTATAAGTACTTTTCTTAGTTTTCCGGGTCTGCATACACTTTCACAGCTGCAGCTGTGAGTATTCCGAAGACAAGGACCGGAGCATTATGGAGCAATGTGCCGGTAACATAGCCGATGGTTTCCTTCAAAAGATTAATCATTATACTTCCTCCTAAATTAATCGTAAATTTACGATATATTTATTTAAAAAAATTTTACCTGCTATTTTTTGCAGTCGCATTCAGTTTGGATCAGGTCATCTGAAAGTCCTTCAATGAAGTTTTTGATTATTTTTTCGTTTAAGAAGAAACAGGTCCACTGTCCTCTTTTCTCCTTGTAAATGATTCCGGCATCCAGAAGCACTTTTATATGCTGTGATACCGTTGATTGAGCGAGCCCTGTAGCATTTACCACATTCCCGACGCTTATGCTGTTTTCATAGTATTCAATCTTGTTACAGCAAGTATCTATTGATCTGTTTTTCAATGATTTGACTATCTGGTATCTGACTTCATTTCCCAAAGCATTACAGATCTTTGATATATTCATGTAATTAACCTCCAATATCGTTTTTCTACGATAAGTATCGCAAATTTACAATTAAGTCAATAGGAAACTATAAAATTTTTATGGTATTGTATACACTATTATATAGAGGATTGCAAATATAAGTGTTAATTCAAATCTATTTATAAAATATATGTTGACGGTATAGAGGTATTAATATATATTAAATATAGATATATATCTATATAGGGGGGATAGAGTGAATCAGGATTATACTGCTAATGCAAAAATTATCAAAGCACTTTCAGATCCAAGCAGGCTTAAAATAATCGATATTTTATCCTGCGGAGAAATGTGCGCCTGCGATATATTGGAACATTTTGATTTTACTCAGCCAACGCTTTCACATCATATGAAGGTATTGATGGGGTGCGGCATTGTGGAATGCAGAAAAGAAGGGCTGTGGAACTATTATTCATTAAATGGCACAAACTGCAATAAGCTTATATTGTTTCTTATGAGCCTTATTACAAATACAGATGATTGTATCTGTAAAGAAAAAACCAAAGGTGGATGCAAATGAGAGGGAAAATAAATGAACAATAAACAAAAGTCAATAAAAACGGATAATGAAGCCCTTGGTTTCTTTGCCAAGTATCTGACAGTGTGGGTTGCAATATGTATAGTTGCAGGTGTCATTCTGGGTCAGGTACTGCCGATAGTGCCGAAAACCCTGAGCAAATTTGAATATGCAAATGTATCAATACCGGTAGCGATACTTATATGGCTGATGATATACCCGATGATGCTTAATGTTGATTTTTCAAGTATAGTTAGTGCAACAAAAAAGCCAAAAGGCCTGATTGTTACCTGTGGTACGAATTGGCTTATCAAGCCGTTTACCATGTATGCAATAGCTGCATTTTTCTTCCATGTTGTATTCAAAGCCCTGATTCCTGCTGAATTGGCCAAGGAATACCTGGCCGGAGCAGTACTTTTAGGTGCAGCCCCCTGTACGGCAATGGTACTTGTATGGAGCCATCTCACAAAGGGAGATCCTGCTTATACCCTGGTACAGGTAGCAGTTAATGATTTGATACTGCTTGCCGCCTTTACTCCTATAGTGGCTTTTCTGCTTGGCGTCAGTGATGTTGCTGTTCCTTATGATACATTATTCCTGTCGGTTATATTGTTTGTGGTAATACCTTTGGCAGGAGGCTATTTCTCGAGGAAGTATATAATAAAAAGCAAAGGTTTGGACTATTTTAATAACGTATTTTTAAAGATGTTTGATAATACCACAGTAATAGGTTTACTTCTTACATTAATTATCATTTTCTCATTCCAGGGAGAAATCATATTGAATAATCCGCTGCATATAGCACTTATAGCCGTACCGTTGACAATACAGACCTTCCTTATATTTTTCCTGGCTTACGGCTGGGCAAAGGCATGGAAGCTTAAGCATGATATAGCAGCTCCGGCCGGGATGATAGGGGCAAGCAATTTCTTTGAGCTTGCAGTGGCAGTGGCAATTTCATTGTTCGGACTTGAATCAGGTGCGGCACTGGCTACTGTTGTAGGGATACTAGTTGAGGTTCCTGTTATGCTTACATTGGTAAAGATTGCAAACGGCACAAGGCATTGGTTTCCTGAAAGTAAACAGTCTTCCAAATAGAAGCAATTATGAAAGGCACAGGATATAAAAGGAGGTTGATATTTATGAGAAAAGAGGTGACATCTCCCTGGTTATACGGATATGTGAAGCAAAGAGG
>JAAYQK010000072.1 GCA_012519325.1 Gracilibacteraceae bacterium
AGTACGACACTGTATACAGTGCTGAAGGACATCAACAAAGGGGACAGAAACATCATAACCATTGAAGATCCCGTTGAATACAAGATTCACGGCATCAATCAGGTACAGGTCAACAACAAGGCAGGGTTAACCTTTGCCAATGGGCTCCGTTCAATACTCAGGCAGGATCCGGACATAATAATGGTGGGAGAAATAAGAGATTCGGAGACTGCGGAAATTGCGGTAAGGGCATCCATAACCGGACATCTGGTACTGTCCACGCTCCACACCAATGATACGGCATCGACAGTGGCAAGGCTTATAGATATGGGAATTGAACCCTACATGGTATCCACCTCGGTAATAGGGATAATATCGCAGAGGCTTGTAAAGAGGCTCTGCCCCAGCTGTAAAGAAGCGTACCTGGCTGATGAAAAGGAAAAAGAACTGTTAAAGAAGGATAAGGGAAAGGAATTGATTCTGTACAAGCCAAAGGGCTGCAATAAATGCATCAAGGGCTACAGGGAAAGAATACCCATTCACGAGGTTATGTACATGGATAAGGATATCAGGAGGCTCATAGACAAGCGCAGCAGTACTGAGGATATCAAGGTTCAGGCCATAAAGAACGGAATGACTACCTTGCAGGACAGTGCAGCCAGAATAGCACTTGAAGGCATAACCTCAATGGAAGAGGTTTTAAGGATAGGTTATACAATTGATTAGGAGGGAGCCAATTGGATTTTTATGAACTTATAAATGACGGTGTCGGGAAAAAAGCTTCAGATATCCATATAACAGTAGGATTGCCTGCGGTATACAGGATAAACGGAGAACTGGTAAAGGCAGGCAACTTCGTACTTACCCCGGAAGATACCGAAAAAATGGCAATGAGCGTCCTGAATGACAGGCAGAAGGAAGTGCTGAAGGAAAAAGGCGAAATAGATATTTCCTTTTCCATCCACGGGGTGGGCAGATACAGAATTAATATTTTCCGGCAGAGAGGCAGCCACTGCATGGCTATAAGGGTAATACCCCTGAATATACCTTCTATGGAAGAACTGGGGCTGCCAATGATAGTAAATGACCTGACGGAGCTGCGGAATGGGCTCATACTTGTCACAGGCCCCACCGGAAGCGGTAAGTCCACAACCCTGGCTTACATGATAGATCGGATAAACAGTGAGAAAAGGTGCCATATACTTACACTGGAAGATCCTATCGAATACCTGCACAGGCACAAAAAAAGCATAGTAAACCAGAGGGAAATGGGAAACGATTCCATGAGCTATGCAAATGGCCTGAGGGCGGCTCTCCGCCAGGATCCCGATGTTATACTGATAGGCGAGATGAGAGACCTGGAAACTATAGGCATAGCCCTTACGGCAGCAGAAACGGGGCATCTGGTCCTGTCAACCCTGCATACCTTGGATGCCGCAAATACTGTTGACAGAGTGATTGATGTTTTTCCGTCCGATCAGCAGCATCAGATAAGGGTGCAGTTTGCATCGGTTATTCAGGCGACAATATCCCAGCAGCTGCTGCCCAGGGCGGATGGACACGGCCAGGTCTGTGCTTTTGAGATAATGATGGCTACTGAAGCCGTAAGGAACCTCATAAGGGAAGGAAAGACTCACCAGTTAAGCACGGTTATTCAGACCGGCGGCAAATACGGGATGCAGACCCTTGACTCTTCTATGATGAACCTGTACAGAAGGAACCTGATCAGCAGGGATACCCTGATGACCCGGAGTATGAACCCCGATATGATAAGGCTGTAAATATCATAATCAGGGGGTGTTGAGATATGCAATTCAAATTCAGGGCGGCGACCGAAAACGGTCAGATAATTGAAGGACTGCAGGATGCCAAGGATGAACAGGAGCTTGTTGCCATGCTTAAGAGCAGCAGCTATATGCCCATATCGGTGGGTAAGACGGCGGGAAGCGGAGGCAGTATGGAAGTCACCTTTGCAAGGGTGAGAAAGAAGGATATGGCGGTTTTCTGCAGGCAGTTCCATACTATGCTCAACGCAGGAGTCAGCGTTGTAAAGTGCCTGGACATATTGGAGCGGCAGACAGAAAACAATTTGCTGAGAAAAGCCATAAACAATGCATGGGAGAATGTTCAGAAGGGGATGACCCTCTCTGAAGCTCTGAAGGAAAATCCCAGGGTATTTCCATCCATACTGATAAGCATGGTGGAAGCGGGGGAAGTAAGCGGAACCCTTGACACCATCATGGAAAGGATGTCCGCGCATTTTGAAAAGGAATTCAAGATAGAAAATAAAATAAAGGGCGCAATGGTTTATCCCATAGTGCTTGCAGGTGTAGCCACTGCAGTGGTGTTATTCATGATGATAGCCGTGCTGCCCGGTTTTATACAAATGTTTGAAAGCAGCGGTGTCCTGCTGCCGCTGCCAACAAGGATATTGCTGGCTGTAAGCCATTCAATAAGACACCGGTGGTATGTGTATGTATTAGCAGCTTCCGGGCTGTTTATCGGTTTAAGGTACTTTGGCAGATCGGGATTCGGCAGGCAGCTGTTTGATACCTGGAAGGTCAGACTGCCGGTGATAAAAGACACCAATATAAAGATAGCTGCATCAAAATTCAGCAGGACCCTGTCCACGATACTGTCCAGCGGTATACCTCTGGTGCAGGGAATAGAGCTGGTTTCCAGGGTATTGGATAACAAATATATAGGAGAAAAAATGGAAAGCGTCAAGGAGGGGGTCCGCAAAGGGCTGTCCCTTTCGGAAACCATAAGGGAAATCGGGGTATTTCCTCCCATGATGGACGCCATGATTAAGATAGGGGAAGAGTCCGGGGATCTGGACGGAATACTTGGCAAAACCGCCGGTTTCTACGATGAGGAGGTGGAGACGTCTATCCAGAAGATGATGGAAATGATGCAGCCCCTTTTGATTGTGGTAATGGCACTTATAATCGGGTTTATAGTTATGTCCATAGCTTTGCCTATGTTTGACATGATAAATATGGCAGAATACTAGGGCGGCATTTATCATTGGGGGAGGTGATTTAAAAAAACGGACAAGCATGTAATTTTATATATTATATAAGATTTTAGGAGGGGAAATATTATGTTACGATGGTTCTTAAAGAAAGTCCGCAACAGAAAGGGCTTCACACTAGTCGAGCTGGTGGTGGTCATAGCCATACTGGGCATACTGGCAGCTGTTGCAGTGCCAAAGTATACAGTTTCAAGAAAAGAAGCGGCAGACACGGTGGATGATGCAAATAGAAGGATATTGATGAGTGCCGCCAATATGGCCG
>JAAYQK010000073.1 GCA_012519325.1 Gracilibacteraceae bacterium
ATCACGTTATATGATAAGTATCAACCGGTAATCCATTCCATAAGCTTATCATTAGCATACCTTACTCTGTCCGCTTGATGAAGACTGCTTCATTGCTGACAAGTAGCAGCGCTGTCCAGAAATGACATATCCGATAAACCTCAATTTGTAAACATGGGCAATTCTCCCTTATTCAATTCTTCATCATTTAAATTATATATTATGCTTTCCCCGTTATATATAATAAGGTTGAGAAGTTTTTTATCTTGTCCGAATTGCTCTATCACTTTTTCACAGACAATATTCATGTCTTCATCTTTAATTTTGTTTATAGATAGAAAAAAAACATCTTTTGCATCATCTCCATAACCGATAACAACGTTTCCATTATAGCCCGCAAGGCCTTCACCATCATCATAGTTCAAATTTCTTATCTCAACATGTTCATATTTCTCTGGGTTTGATATTATTATTCTATCTTTATTCGATAGTTCTGTTATTTCTGAAACTTCCATTGAATTTCCTCCAATCATATTTTGTATTATTCTTTGTAATATGCACAATTTAATTCAAAACTCAAATGCAAAATAAAAAATCGAATGATGATTCATTCGATTCTAAATCTGTTTATTAAGGCATTTAGCTCTTCTACAACAGTTGTAAGGTCGTTGGCTATTTGAGCTACTTCCTCTATGGCTGCTGTCTGTTCCTCCATAGATGCAGTAATTTCTTCAGTTCCGGCAGCGCTTTCCTGTGAAACTGCCGCTTGAGCTTCTACAATATCAACTATTTCATGTATACCGTTTATAATATTTTCGGTAGCTTCTGCAATCCTTCCAACCTGATTTACAGCTTCCTGAGTTACATTATTTATCTTGCTGAAGGCTTCCTCCGTCTGCTTTACAGCTGCCTGCTGCTCTTCAATTACCTTTATGGATTCATCTGCCTGCCTTTTTGCATTTTCCACACCTAATTGTATCTCAGCAATTATTTCGGATATCTTAAGTGCTGATTTTGTAGCACCTTCGGCAAGCTTCCTTACCTCATCCGCAACTACAGCAAATCCTTTTCCTATCTCACCTGCCCTTGCCGCCTCAATTGCTGCATTTAAAGCGAGCATATTAGTCTGATTGGCTATTCCGGTTATAACTTCTGTTATGTCACTAATTTCACCAGCTCGTTTGGATAAATCATTGATGGAATTGCCAAGGTTTTCTGCACTGGATACGCTTTCCTTCATTTTTTCATTCTGGTATTTGATTATATCAACACCTGCCAGAACAGTATCCTTGGTAAGCTCGGTATTCTTAACTGTATCTTCTATATTTCGGGAAATAGATTCAGCCTTATTCAGTATATCCTTTGCTGTCAATGCTCCTTTTGTAGCTCCATCTGCCTGCTCATTGGCTGCTTTCGCAAGTTCATTGATTGTCGCTGCTATTTCTGCAACACCTTTGCTTGATATATCTGCTGAATCGGACAGCTTTTTACCAGATTCACTAAGGCTTCTTGTCATTTCAAAGCTCTTTTCAATTATTTCCTTCAGATTATTATTCATTAAATTGATGCCTTCACTAAGTATTGAAAACTCTTTACTTGACCTGATATCTACAGATTTCGTAAGGTCCCCGTCACCTATAACTCTTACCAACTCTCTTAGCTTTTCTATTTCCTTGACTATATTCACTCTCAGCAGCAATAATATTATAACAATGCATAATATGAGCGCTGCAGCTGAAATCATAATCGTTCTCCGTAATAAAGCATCCAAACCCCGTGTAAATTCTGTCACCGGAATTTCAGCACAGACAATATACCCATCTGATACCTGATATTTCATAAAACATTCTATTCCATCCTGAATATATCTGAATTCATTTTGATCATCTTCCCTGATTCTTATTCCCCATTCAAATTCAGCCGCTTTCTTTCCTTGCACTGATTCATCCTTATGGCTTAAAACAGTATCAGTATCCTTATCAACTATTATCACGCCTCCATTGATTCCAAAGGCTGTCTCCTTTGAGATACTGCTGATATCCAGATCTTTCAGCTCACTTTGCAAATTTTTTGGGGAAACACCTATTTGAACTATCCCCGGTTTATCCCTTCTTCCCACACCCGCATACTGGAATAGCACATTATCAAAACTCCTTACCGTAGGGTCCTGCGCAAGTCCAAAATTTACATCTTTAAGTCCCTCTAAAAATGGCTTCATGCTTTCGACGCTTTTATAATCCATGTTATAGAAGCTTTTAGCAGTAGTCCATTTAACAACTCCATTCTCATCTGTTATGTGTATTTCATCAACTCCAAGAGATGCTGCCATATTAAAGAGAGAAACCACATTCTCAACGGTTTCAGGATTATGGTTTATTACGCTGGCAACCAGCCTTGCTTTATCAAGATTCTGTCTGTTGATCTCCTGCTTCTTAACAGATATCGCCTCAAGCTTGTTTGAAATAATGCTCCCAGTCTCGTCCAATTTGCTTTGAGTTAACTGGGACATATTATTCTCTATAAGCTCCTTGGTAAAATAGAAAGACATTCCTGATAAAGCGGTTATTACTGCAATCAGCAATATAACAACCGGGATTATTATCTTGAAATGCAGTCTCATTTAACCCATCCTTTCCTGATTGAATAAATGCCACCGCCTGTAAATAATCATTGTGCTTTGCAGCTATTTTATTATAACATAATTTTCCGTTTTTCACGACTAAAATATACAAATCTTCAATATTTTAACTTAATTGGCA
>JAAYQK010000074.1 GCA_012519325.1 Gracilibacteraceae bacterium
AGCGCTTGAGAAGGTATATTCGGAGATATTCGGCTGTGAGGATGCTCTTGTAAGGCCTCAAATAGTATCGGGTACCCATGCATTGGCCCTTTGTCTCTTTGGTATATTAAGGCCCGGCGATGAGCTTATCTCAGTTACGGGAAAGCCATATGATACTTTGGAGGATATTATCGGAATTGATAACCAGCCGCCCGGATGCCTCAGTGAAATGGGTGTAAATTACAAACAGATAGAGCTTACTTCAGCAGGGAAAATAAACTATAACGTGTTAAGAAAGAATATAGGCGAGAAGACCAGAATGATAATGATACAAAGGTCTCTGGGATATTCCTGGAAGCCGTCAATGACTCTGGAAGACATTGAGTACACAATTAAATTTATTAAGATAATGAATCCGGATATAATCTGTATGGTTGACAATTGTTACGGAGAATTTCTTGATTTCAAAGAGCCTACGGAGGCAGGTGCGGATATAATAGCAGGTTCGCTGATTAAAAATCCAGGAGGGAGCATTGCTCCAACCGGGGGGTATGTGTGTGGAAGGGCAGATTTGGTGGAATTGGCTGCCAATAGACTTATAGCTCCCGGTATAGGAAAGGATTGCGGTGCTACCCTGGGAATTAACAGACTCTTATTCCAGGGCTTGTTTATTGCTCCCCATATAGTATCTGAGGCAGTCAAAGGGGCGGTATTCTGCTCAAGGCTGTTTTCCAAATTGGGCTTTGAAGTCAATCCTGAATATAATTCGAAAAGAAGTGACATTATTCAGGCTATCAAGTTTAATAACAGAGATGCGCTTATAGCTTTTTGCCAAGGCATACAAAAAGGCTCTCCGGTTGATTCATTTGTGAATCCTGAACCCTGGGATATGCCGGGTTACAACGATCAAGTCATTATGGCTGCCGGAGGATTTGTGCAGGGAGCATCTATTGAGCTTAGTGCGGACGCACCCTTGAGGCCCCCATATATTGCATATTTGCAGGGGGGAGTGACCTTTGAACACGTAAAAATAGGATTGATACATACTCTGCAGAATCTGGCAAGTAAAGGATGCATAAGTTTATAGAAAAAATTAAGCAGCATTAATGGTTATATTAGGAAGTTTTATTAATGCTGCTTTACTATTTTATTTACATTGAATTCTCGTAGTGGTATAATTTTTAATTATTATAAAGTAAATCTTATTTTACACGGTAAATAAGTAAGAGAGGTGATAGTAATGACAAGTCTTACAGATTTGATAAAAAATGATATTCTATATGTGATTAATCCTCAGGAATACCAAAGGGAAGAGCTAATAAGCCTATTAAATAGTCATCCTGAAATTCGCTTTGTGTCTCTTGCCGGTGCAGACCTTACCGGTAACAGTACAGATGAAAGAATTCCTATAAGGGCTTTTTTTGAAGATATTGAAGAATTCCTAAACGGTTCTGTTCAAACAGACGGCTCAAGTGTTGTGCTCCCAGGTATAGCAACTTTAAATGACGGGAAACTGGATTTGGTCGCCGATACCAATTCTCTATGGTTTGTTGACTATAATTATGAGAATATTGATTATGAGACGGGAAGGCCTGTAGGCACTTTGAGGATTCCTTCCTTTCTGATGCACGGCAATAAGTTTGTGGATTCAAGATCGATTCTTATCCGTGCAGTAGAACGCTTTAAATCTACACTGATGGAAATATTTAGAAATTGCCCGGCTATATGCAAAGAATTTGGATTCAACAGCGGCGATATTGATGAAATTCTACTGACTTCAGCTACTGAGCTGGAATTTTGGGTTATGACCCCTAACGATAAAGCTGACGTGGAAGCCCTTACAGCTTCCCAGGAACTTCAGGAGTCATATTGGAAAAGAACCAAGGGAGTAGTAAGAACCTCTTTGGAACAGTCGCTTATTTTAATGGATAAGTATAATCTTAAACCGGAAATGGGTCATAAAGAGGTTGGGGGCATCAAGGCGAAACTTGATGAAACAGGCAATTTAACCCATATAATGGAGCAGTTGGAGATAGACTGGAGATATGATACGGCACTGCAGACAGCAGACAATGAAAAATGGGTAAGATACATTGTCAAGGAAGTGTTCAGGAAAAACGGACTTGATGTTACCTTCCTTGCAAAGCCTATTGAAGGGGTTGCGGGAAATGGCGAGCATACTCATGTGGGAGTGGCTGCAAGGCTCAAGAACGGCAAAACTGTAAATATGTTTACTCCCCAGGATATGAAAAAGGACTTCTTAAGCACTATTGGATACGGCGCCTTAATGGGATTGCTGAAAAACTATGAGGCAGTAAATCCTTTTATATCATTCACCAATGATGCATTTAACAGACTTAAGCCCGGTTTCGAAGCACCGGTTTGCATTGTTTGTTCATTAGGCCACGATGTTGAAACACCATCCAGGAATAGAACGGTTCTTGTAGGGTTGGTCAGAGATATGAAAAATCCGCTTGCTACGCGTTTTGAGGTCAGATCACCAAATCCGCTGACAAACACTTATCTTGCACTTGCTGCAATTTATCAGGCAATGCTTGACGGTATAAAGGCTGTATGCAAATCAGGAAAAACCAATGCAGAACTTGAGGAGGAAATATCGAAGATGCCGGAGTCCGATGGCTTTTATCTTGAAAAAGGGAGAGCATATAGAAGTGAAGAGGATGTTTTTGAGCATTATTCACAGGAGGAAAGAAACAGATTGTTTGGAGTACATCCGGCAACCGTATATGAGAATATTCATAATTTTGTAAAGTATCCCGAAAAGCTGAATGTAATTATGGAGGGTGATGTCCTGGATGAAAGGCTTGTAAAGAGCTTTACTACAGCAGTTACTAACAGATGGGTGAAGGAGATACTAAATCGGCTGCTTCCGGAAAATATGGATATTGTAAGAAGATGCAGAGCTATCCACAGCAAACAGAAAGCCCATGATCTTGATATAACTTATTGGGAACAGGTTGATCATCTGAGGCAATATCTGATGAAAGACACATACAATTCAAAATCACTCTTCACTAGAGTGAGAGAAGCTGCAAAGATTAATGACTATTCAACACTATCCCAGCTTCAGAAGGAAATGGCAGACAAAATGCATGAATTAAAAGAGCTGTATTGTGAATATAAAAGGAACTTATTAGATATATAAGCAAAAAGACAAAAGAAGGTGTCGCAAAACTGTTAAGTATTTGGCGATACCCTTTTTCTTTTAGTAGATACCAGAATTTGATGGAAGACCGTTGAAAAAAAACTAAAATTGAAGTACTATAATATTATACTAGATTAGTATAAAAGTATACTTGTCTGACAATTTAGGAGTGATAATGAATATGAACAGACAAACGGAAAGGAAACTTAATAGTCTGTTTAAGAAGTCGGAAGAGCTGTTCCTGAAATTTGGATACAATGCTGTTACTGTCGACAGAATTGCAGATGAGGCTGGAATAAGCAAAATGACAATATATAAATATTTTAATTCAAAAGAGGATTTGCTTATTGAGGTTATAAGGAAAGATATTGAACATCATGCCGATGAAATAATGAGATTAATTGGCGAGAGCAGCAGCTCTATTGAAAGAATAGAACTTCTTTATAATTATTCAATAAAAATGGCAAAAAATTATTCATTGACGCTCATTAAGGATATCGTAGAGAAGAAGAGTATTCTGGATAAGGTGACGGAAGCTAAGAAAAATCTGATACTTCCTATTTGGCAGCATATAATTAAGGAAGGGATAGAAAACAAAGAAATCAGGGCTCTGGATTTGGAGTTTATAACCGAGTTGCTAATGAACTTACCTAAAGTGTTTGCTAACTTTGAATTTTTAAGTGATGAAAGTGAAATGGTAAAATTTTACGGAAATTTCATTGATTTTTTGAAATATGGACTTTTTGGGGGAAAGGAAGGGGTGAAGGATGCAGAAAAAGGTATTGATGAAGGTTGAAAACGTCAGCAAGGATTATGTGATGGGTGAGGTTACTGTTAATGCACTACGTGGTGCAAGTTTTGAGATATATGAAAGTGAATTCATTGTTATACTTGGACCCAGCGGTTCAGGAAAAAGTACGTTATTAAACATTATCGGGGGAATGGACTTACCTACTGAAGGCAAGTTATTCCTGGGAAATGAGGAAATAAATAAGTATAATGACAGGAAGCTGACCGCTTATAGAAGGGATAAGGTAGGATTTGTGTTCCAATTCTATAATCTTATGTCAAATCTTACTGCAAAAGAAAATGTAGAGCTGGCAACAGAAATGTGCAAGAATGCCTTAAACATTAACGAGGTTATGGAAGCGGTTGAGCTTGGACATAGAAAAGATCATTTTCCTTCACAATTAAGCGGAGGAGAGCAGCAGCGTGTAGCTATCGCCAGGGCAGTAGCAAAGAATCCGCTTATGCTGCTCTGCGATGAACCGACCGGAGCGTTAGATTATAAAACCGGTATATTGGTATTGTCATTGCTTCATAAGATAAATCAGCAGTATAAAAAGACTGTTGTAATTATTACACATAACATGGCTATCGGAGATATGGCAGACCGTGTAATAAAGATGGGAAGTGGACGAATAGTGGAAATTAAGAAAAATGATGCTCCTATTCCTCCTGAAAGGATTGAATGGTGATGAAGAAGCTGGATCTTAGGCTGATGCGCATGCTCAGACGTTCAAAGGGTCAGTTTATTTCAGTTGCTGTAATTGTAGCTGTTGCCTTATGTATATACATATTGTTCAGTACAACAAGCACAAATCTAGAGAATTCGGTTGAACAATACTACGAGATGACTAATATCAGCTATTTGACAATTGAACTGGTTAGAATTCCTCAGGGCGTGACCGAGGATCTGGTATCAATTGAAGGAATCAGGAATGTACAAGGGCGCATAAGTGTTGATGTCCCCCTTGAAGTAGAAGATGATAATGAAAAGGTTAATATTCGTTTGATATCGCTTCCTGATGACGGAGGTGACATTAATAAGCTTTTTACAGAACAAAAGGCCGGAATGGGGCCGAATGACAACGACAGTGTAATCCTGCTGGAACAATTTGCAAAAGCAAGAAATATCAAAACAGGAGATATTATTACTCCGCGTATCAACGGAAGAATTTACAGGCTGAAGGTATCCGGAATTGCATCAAGTTCAGAATTCGTATATCTCATGGAAAACGAACAAACCATTATGCCGGCTCCTGAAAAGTTCGGAGTAGCTTATATCAGTGAAGACTTTGCACAATCCGTATTCGGTTACAAGGGAAGCTTCAATGAAATGCTGGTTAAGACAAAAACCAATGTGGATATTGATGATGTTATAGACAGCCTGGAGCAGAAGCTGGACAAATATGGCATTAAAAAAATAATAAAACTGGAAGATCAGTTGAGCAATGATATTTTGAAACAAGAACTGGACGGAATTGAAATGATGTCGAACATAATTCCGGTTATGTTTCTTGTGGTTGCAGCAATAATAATTTCAATTATGCTATCAAGGATTGTCAACAATGACAGAATGGCTATAGGAGTATTGAAAGCCCTGGGATATGGGAATAATAAGGTTCTTTTTCATTACATCAAATACTCATTGGCAATAGGTTTGACAGGGGCTGTAATTGGAATATCGGTAGGAATACTGCTGGCGGGTCCTATTAGCCGGTATTATACGGTTTTTTTCAACATTCCTCTGGCCGGTTTAAAAATAGAGTATAGTTATATTTTTTACGGAATGCTGCTGACGTGTATATTTTGCACTGCTTCAGGATTACTTGGGGCAAGAAGGGTTATACGTATACTCCCCGCTGACTCCATGCGGCCTGAAGCACCGAAATCAGGGAAGCGCACATTCATTGAACAGGTGACAATTTTTTGGAAACATGTACCCTTCAGTTGGAAAATGGTTATCAGGAATATATTGAGAAACAAGAAGAGATTTGCATTTCTTGTACTGGGCCTGGCTATGGCTTTTGGAATCAATACTGTTCCATTATATATGAAAGATGCAATGATGAGCATGTTTGAGCTTCAATACGGGGAATATCAAAAAATGGATTACACGATTCAATTTACCAAGCCTCAGAATAAAAATGTGATAATTGATTTGAACAACCTGATTGATGCCGACAAAATAGAGCCGCGGATAGAATATCCTTTTGAATTGGCAAAAGGATGGAGAAATATGACAGTCAACGTCATAGGAGTGCCCCGGCAGACAGCTTTCCATAAGTTTGTAGATATGAGGGGCAATGTAATAATTCTTCCGAATAGAGGAGTATTTATTACAGAGGCTATAGCAGAGGAACTGAATGTGGGAAAGGGAGATACAATAACCATAAAAAACTTTATACCGGGAAAGAAAGATATTGAAATCAAGGTGGCCGGTATCTTCAGACAATATTTGGGTGCAAACGCATATATCAATATTGAGGCAATGGAAGAGCTGCTTCTGGAGAAACAGTTGATTACCGGAGTTTCTATAGAGACGCAAGCCGACCTGAAGGAGGAATTGAAGGATGCAGCAAATATTTCTGCAGTAAATTCAGTGGATGATATGTACAGAGCCTTTTCAGAGTATATGGACCTCATGCTCCTTGCTATAGGGTTCTACATGCTGTTTGGAGGAATTCTCGGATTCGCACTGATATATAACTCAACAATAATCGCGATATCTGAAAGAGCAATGGAATTTGCAACCTTGCGTATCATGGGATTTGATAAGAAGGATGTTTACGGCATGATAAGCAGAGAGAATTTCGTGATGGCCGGGATTGCTATCATAGTTGGAATCCCTTTGGGTGCGGGCATGATTAAGGGTATGGTTGAGTCCTTCAGTTCGGACATAATGACCCTTCCTTTCCTGCTGTCTCCGGATACTTTTATACAGGCAGCTGTTGCTACAATCTTCTTTGTAGTAATTGCACAACTTGCTACACTTAAAAAAATATACAATCTGGACTTTATAGATGCATTGAAGAGTCGAATATCATAGGGGGTATAGAAATTGAAAAAAAGAGTAATTCTTACAGGTATTTTTCTGATAGCAGCCGCCGCAGCCGGGTTTTTGCTAAAGCAGGGTGGGGCTGCGGTCCGAGTTGAGCTTGCAAAGGTAACCAGGGGAGATATAGAAGAGTATGTAGAAGAAAAAGGAATTTTGATGCTTGAAGAAGAGACCTCAATATATTCGGCAGTTTCAGGCAGAGTAAGCAAGGTGAAGAAAAATTCGGGTGAAACCGTAAAAGCCGGAGAGGTTATTGCATTAATTGATAATGCTGATTTGAACCTTCAGATTAAAGGGTTGGAAGCACAAAAATTTTCAGTTATGGCACAATATAATGAAGCAGAAAACCCTGCAGATGAAGAAATAAGCAGGCTGAGAGCACAACTACGTTCAGCGGAAGCAGCTTATGAGGAGTCGAAAAGGGTGGCGGAAAACAATAGAATTCTCTATGAAGCCGGAGCAATAAGCATGGATACATATAAGAGCTCATTGATCATTATGACGGATGCGGAATATAATCTTGAAACAGCAAAAAGCAGCCTGGCTCTTGCCGAAAAGGGAGTATCCGAATATGTAAAAAATCAATATGAAGCCCAGTTATCCGAGATTCAGGCTAGAATTGATCAACTTAGACTGAAATCAGAAGATATGATAATAAAATCCCCTATTGAAGGTATGATTTTGACAGTGGAAATAAAAGAAGGAAATGTGGTTCAACCTGGTGCAAAGCTCTTCGAGATTGGCGGTTCTAAGGGTTTTTATATCGAAAGCAATGTACTTATAGAAGATATTGCAGGTATAAAAACGGGATCTGAAGTGAGAATTGAAGATGAGGACCTGGGTATAGAAAATGTCAGGGGTACCGTAAGAAAAATACATCCAAAAGCTGCAAGCGTTATGTCTGACCTTGGAATCGAGCAGAAAAGAATAAAGGTAGAAATTAATATTGAAAATGCCTTGGAAGATATAAGACCGGGATCTGATATGACCGTAAGAATTATAAGTAAAAGCAGTAAAAACACACTTATTATTGATGAGGAAGCCATATTCAATTACCAGGGTAAGGATCATGTATTTGTAAATGAAGGAGGCGTGGCAAAACTAAGGCCTATTGAAAAGGGAATCGAGAGCAAAGAACTGGTTGAAGTTCTTAAAGGCTTGGAGGAAGGAGAGGAAATCATTCTGTCACCTGATGATTCTATTGAGGATGGAAAGAAAATAAAAATTTAAGAGGCCTGATAAGCCTCTATTTTATCGATCTGAATACTCCTATAACCTTTCCAAGTATCGAAAGCTCCTTGGTTATTATCGGCATTAGATATGGATTCTCCGGCTGCAGCCTGAAATAATCCTTCTCTTTATAAAAGGTCTTAACAGTGGCCTCATCATTAAGCAATGCCACTACAATATCTCCATTCTTTGCAAAGGACTGCTTTCTGACAATAACAAAATCACCGTCAAATATTCCGGCGTTTATCATGCTGTCACCCTTTACAGTCAGCATGAAAGCCTCACTGTTTCCTACAAAATCTATCGGCACGGGAAATGTATCCTCGATATTTTCATCTGCAAGTATGGGAAGGCCTGCAGTAACCTTCCCAACAACAGGCAGCTCCACCATTTCCTTTTTTGCAACTATAGAACTGCTGTTATCGAGGACTTCAATGGCTCTGGGTTTTGTAGGATCTCTTCGTATATATCCCTTTTTCTCAAGTCTTTCCAGATGGCCATGAACGGTAGAAGTGGACTTTAAATGTACAGCTTTACATATTTCTCTGACAGAGGGAGGATATCCTTTTTTATTGATTTCTTTCTTAATGAAATTCAGGACTTCAAATTGCTTTTTGCTTAAATCATCAATATTCATAATACACTCCAATATATATGATATGATTTCCCAATATTTATATCATTATATCATAAAGGATATAGAATTTCAAACATATGTTCGCAAAATTATTATTATTTTCTTGACATAGTACATATGTTCGTATATAATGGAGAAAAGAACAAATGTTCGCATTGGAGGTAATTATATGAAACGGTATGTTATCAAGAGTAAAGCGAGGTTTATTATTTCTGTTGGTATAATAATGATATATGCAATGTCCTTCTTTACACTTGTAGTCAGTGCCAGAGAAAATCAAAATGTTATTTTGGTTCCTGAATACGTAGAGAAAGGGGATACACTGTGGAATATGTCGCAGAAGCATGCAGGGAATATGGATATCAGAGAGTATATTAACAGGGTTCTGGAAATAAATAATTTGCGGAGCTCAAATATAAAGCCTGGAGAATTATTATATTTTCCAAGCTTTAAATGAACAATCATTCTTTAATTACAAACTCTTCAATATCATTATTTGAAACAGCCAATCTTACATTGTTGGAGATAATCAGCATTTTTTCCATTATGGTAAGAAGAGGTTGATATGCATTGACCATGGCGATGGTTTTCTCCTCTTCTACAACTTCACTGACGCCATCAATAATAAGTTCATATTTTACCATCTTGATTTCAAAACCGCTGTGATTTGCATCGAATGTACAATATGCTTTTGCAACTTCCTTGCCTTCTTTTAGCCCGGTAAATATCATATAGTTATCTTCTATGCATTCAAAATAGAAGGGTGGTATTGTTTCGGTATCATCCCCGTGATAGTCAGTCATTAAATCCTCTAAGCTCAGTTCATCCACAATAATTTCATAATCTTGTATACCGGCAGCTATGTTCTCAGCACACTTCATGATTCTGTCAATATTCCTATACAGCCATTTTTCCTTATCGATTCTTTTGCCAAATACCATTGTCCTTGGAACCATAACATATTTTTGATCCTTATAATAAGCGACCAATGAAAATCCATCATACCTGTCATCGGGTTCTATACCTAATTTTTCATATCCAGGGGGTTCATATTCATCATTTATCAATATATCAAAATAGATGGAGGAATCAAAATTTGTCAGTGTCAATTTACTGCTGCTCAGGTATTTTATAAACAGAATATTTTTAAATTCTTCGCTTAGATTCAGTTCTCCCGATAGCTCTTTAGGATCGGGTTCAATACCTTTAACAATGGATTTTGTATTAATCTTGTTTTTTCTTTCCAGCATTTCTATGGAGCTGTTTATAAGTAGAGAGGGATACTGATTCACATAGTGGTCTATGGTTTTTGTTTTTAGTTTTATAATATTGTCATATAATAGGTATTCTTTTTTGTCTATAAGCTTCTTGAATATTACGTCCCACTGTATGACAATTTTATCATCCTTATTGAACAAAGGTATACCATTTACCGTATCAATAATACAATACAGTATTTCCTTCACTTTGTTTTTTTCGATTAGCTCATTGGTTCTGGCCAATATCTGAAATATAATAAACATTATATATACTAGGGTAGTAATAAGCCAGGGGGTACTAAAGCTGATATATAGTATTTTCATTACTATAAATTCAATCACCAATAAGAAGATATAAACAGCAAAAACGTAAATATTGGTAGAAAAATTAATCAATAATGACACCACCTTTTACATAATTAATAAGCATATACTTATAATATCGGCAATTTATACTGTTCTCTGAATATATATGTGGTGAAAACGGATTGCATTTTATTATAAATAAGTTATAAAATATATATTGTTAATATGATTGGAGGAAATTATATGCCTTACAAAAAAGAATGCGTTTTAATAGACAGAGAATGTACGGATTGCGGAGAGTGTAACACATGTGATCTTGACCCTAATAAAATCTGCGATAATTGCTGCACTTGCATAGAAAAGGATGCAGATTACAGCAGTATCGAGATAGATGAGATAATAGAAGATGAAGATGCGGAGTTGGATATGGAGGAACTGGAAAAATGGAAATACGAGAAGGGTTACATAATAGATTACAGACAAAATAATGAAAATGATTAACATAAATATATTTATGTTAATCATTCCCTGATTTTACTTCTTTTCTTCGGATAGGGGATTGGCGTTTATTGCATTTCTGAGCGTTTCATCATCCAAATGTGTATAAATCTGTGTTGTAGAAATGTTTTCGTGACCGAGAATCTGCTGAAGAGACCTGATATCAACTTTTCCGTACTTGTACATTAGAGTAGCAGCAGTATGCCTCAGCTTGTGAGGGGAGTATTTTTCTGTGTCAAGGTTTGAAATGCCTATATACTTTTTAACGAGGTATTGCACGGCTCTCTTGCTGATTCTGCGCTTTCTTTCACTTAGAAATAATGCATTCTTATCCTTAACATTATCATCGGTGGGGCGTACCTTTAAATAGTTGTTTATGGCATCAATACACGCACTGTTCAAGTAAACAGTCCGTTCTTTGTTGCCTTTTCCAATGACAGTCAGTTTATCATTGTTAATCTTGTTTATATCTATACTTATAAGTTCTGAAAGGCGCAGGCCGCAGTTCAGGAACAGAGTTATTATGGCATAATCCCTTTCTTTGTTTTCTCCGTCTATAGAGGACAGAAGCTGCTTGCTTTCTTCAAGAGTAAGATAAACAGGATGCCTGGAATTAATTTTAGGAGACTCCAATTCTATACTCGGATTATGTCTAATCACTTTCATTTTATGAAGATATTTGAAGAAGGATCTCAAGCATGCAACCTTTCTAGCCCTTGCATAGTTTTTATTGTCCCTTTGGTTTGCTGTGAAGGAGAGGAAGGAATATAAGTCGGCAAGGCTTATATTGCTTATAATATATACATCTATATCATCAACAGGAATTTCATCAAAATCCATATCCATTACCACAAAACCGCGTTTGATTTTTATGAATCTAAAAAACAGGGTAAGATCGTAACTATACGCTTTAATAGTATTTTTTGATTTACCACGAATGGTTTCCATGTATTCAAGAAATTCAACTGCAATTTCAGGTAATTTAGTAGCCATATCACATATCTCCTATAAATTTAATCAATATTGCGCGAAATGGTTATTTAGCGCAAATAATATATTCGACACAGAAGAGGCAAAATCCTCTTTTATTGATAAAATTTTTATAGGGTTTCATAAGTTGCTAAAACTGTCATTTTTTATAGAAATTTTTGTTCATCCGTAATATTAAGCCCTCATTAATTTTATTTCGAGATTTTTTATAATTTTCCTTTCTTGATTAATTTAAAAATAACCTATATCCGGACAATTGTGCAATTGGCCTCTTTATTTCTTTTCGCGGAAAAATCACGTAGTATTATTCTATTACCACATCAAAAAAAATCGCTCTAAAGCGATTTAAACGCGTCGTTTTTTTGAAGGTTTTTTCCAATATCAGCAATATCAATACTTTTAGGATTTTCAACTAATTTTTCATTTGATTATTCAGATAATTATTTTGCGGGTAATTGCTTTGCGAATATTTTATCGCGCCTGCATAAATTAAAATATCTGTTGGTCAAAATTAAATACATCACAATTGATAATGGTTATCAATTGTGATGTATTGCATAAAAATGCTTTTATTTACCTCTTCTGCTAAGAAATCTCCTCCAAGGGTTCGATATGAACGGTTGCCTTGCAGCTCATATTCGCTTCTATTGCCCTTTCCACCCGTTCGGATATATCATGGGCTTTAACCAGAGACATATCATTATTTACCTGTACATGCAGCGATATTTCCTTGTGATTGCCATAACTGTGCACATTTACCTTATGTATGCTGTGAACACCTGATACGGACAAAGCAGCCTTTTCAATATCATTCAGTTCATCTTCTTCAGGCACTTCTCCAATAATCTGTGAAATAGATTCCTTTGAAATATCAATTCCGGTATAGACTATCAATGCTGAGACTATAAGTCCGAATACAGCGTCAACCTTATAATATCCAAAATGTGATGCGACTATTGCAACAGCTACCAGTATTGAGGCTATGCTGTCTGTCCTGTGATGCCAGGCATCTGCAATAAGAGTTGATGAGCGTGTTCTGTTTCCTAAGTCAGCTGAGAATTGGGCCATCCATTCTTTAAACACTGCTCCCAATACCATAATCAATGCGACTACAAAGCTTCCTTTGACTGCAGTGTTTGATAAAAGACGTTCATATGAAGATTTCGCAAATTCAAAGACAACTATAAAAAGCATTGCGGAAATTATCAAGGTTGCAATTAGTTCTATTCTGCCGTGCCCAAATGGATGCTTTTCATCTGCCGGTGAGCTTGACATTTTAAATCCCAGAAGGACAACTATTGATGTCAATACATCTGACGCTGTATGAGCTGCATCAGCAAGAAGGGATATACTGTTAAGGAATAATCCCAGTACAGTCTTTACTGCGGCAAGCAGAAGATTCCCGACAATACTTACATATGCCTCCAAATAAGCATATTTGCGTCTTATTACCGGGTCCGTAACTTTTTTTTCTGGTTTGACACCTTTAATAAATTTTACTATAAATAGATCGGTTATCTTGCTGTTTAGATTCTTCATAAGCTTCTTCCTCCAATACAATGTTAAATGCATTCCCACAAAATAAATATACTTGCAAGACGGTGTTTAAAATAGTCCCACAAGTATACATACTTGCTGCTAATATTAGCCCGGCCAAATTGAATTCAATTCGCCTGATCCATTTTTTTTATTCTATTCATATATATAATATAACACTTATATACTTTTGTCAATCGCAAATGATAATAAAAATATAGTATTTTCAATTATTAAGCTATGAAAATGTATCTCAATTGAGAATGATTATAGTTGACTATACTGAACTAAACTCATATATTGCTTGTTCAGCTTTATGATTGTTGAAACCATCTGCCTTTCCAGCTTTTCAAGGTTTGCAATGCTGCTGTCAAGAGCAGCTTTGGTTATAATTCCCATAGTATATTTTATTTTGTTCTCCTTTACGGTAAGCTTCATATCGTTAATATCTTCCTTTTGCTCCATATAGCTTTCATAAAGGTCCTCAAGGATCTTGTACTGTTCTTTAAGGGACTCCTCCAAGTCCTTAAGCTTTTCATTGTAGCTGTACTCAGCATCTTCGAATTTTTTCTGCGCATTAAACAGCATGTTTTCAAACTCTTCTCTGACGTTTGAGGAACCCTTTTTTAGTTCATCATAGTAATCTTCATATTTTTCTTCAGTCAGCGCCAGCTCATACTCAGCCAGCTTATACTGCTCCCGGGCAGAAAAATAGCTTAGATTATTTTCCAGATTGTCTTCCTTTATTTTTTCAAGATCAATACTTTTTATATCCGGAATACTAAGTGTTGTATCCAACTTGACCCTGGATATATCCAATTCCTGACATATGCTCTTGCCAAGCTTTAAAATACAGCTTTCAAGCTCCATGGCTGCCTTATTATATGCAGCCTCTGAGTTTCTGTATGACTCTTCCGCCTGTGTAAGAGAGTTTTTAGAAATAATATTCAACTTATATTTGAATTCGGCCTTTTTCAGCTCCTGTCTCTTCAACTCTAAGTCTGTCAGTGCGTTTGCTAGTGAATTTTCCGCTTCTATAACCCCATAAAATGAATTTACCGTATCGTTATCAGATGATCTTTTTAAATCAGCTTTTGTCAAAACAGCCTTACGAATGTTTGAATATGCATTTTCAAGCTGAATTTTTGAGGAAATTCGCGCTGATTCCTTTTGTGCTATGTTGCTTCCTCTTCTGGAATTTATTGAGGTATCTTCGCTTAGTTTTTTATAATTGTCTTTTGCATCCTGAATATACTTATCCTGATAGCGATAATTTATGTCATTCTTTAGTGCCAGTGCTTTGGCTTCCTCGAGGGTTAACAGTCCATCGTCCAATGCATCGGCAGAGATTGCAATGCTGCCAGACAACAATAAAACACATATAATTAAGGATGATACAAAACATAGTTTTTTCATCTTTTTCCTCCTGTTATTCCGACCTTAAAGCTTCTATAGGATTGAGGCTTGCAGCTTTATATGCAGGGAACAGTCCGAAGGTTACGCCTACACCCAAGGAAATTCCAAAAGAAATAAGTATCCAGGGTATTGAATATACTTCCGGCACAAGTTTGAATCCTCCGATGATAAAATGTATTATGGATATTCCTACAGCTACCCCCAGGATTCCGCCGAATCCGGTAAGAATTATCGCTTCAATAAGGAACTGAACAAGTATGTTTTTCTTTTTTGCTCCTATAGCTTTTCGTATGCCTATCTCCCTTGTTCTCTCCGTAACAGATACAAGCATTATATTCATTATGCCTATACCGCCTACGATTAGTGAAATAGCAGCTATTCCAGCCAGCACTGCAGTCATGGTTCCAGTCATGCTGTCAAGGTTCTCAAGCATCTCTGCCTGATTGAAGACTCTGAAGGCACTGGAATCCTTGTATGTTTTTGCAAGGAATTCCTCCAGCTTTTCCATTGCTCTTTCCACTGTGTCCGGACTGGTTGCCTGAATCGCAAAATTTCTGATGGCTCCTGACCTGAACAGCCTCTGCGCTACTGTGACAGGAATAATAACGATGTCGTCGGCTCCCTGATCCTGCCCTCCGTCCTTCTCTTCCAGTACGCCAACAACAGTAAAGAGCTGCCCGTTTATCTTTATTTTTTTCCCGAGAGGGTTTGTTCCTTCAAATATATCATTGACAACTGCGGTGCCTATTACAGCAACCTTCTGCATATTGTCAAGGTCATTATGAATAAGGAATCTGCCCTGCTGCGTATAAACACTCCTTATTGCCTGATAGTCGGGGCTTGTTCCAAGAACGTTGGTGCTTCTGTTTTTTGTTGTATACTTTACTGTGGCAGAAGTATTGGATTGGGGTGCAACTGCTGCGATATCATCACTGTTCTCTTCCGAGAACTTCTTTATCTGGCTGTATGTAACATTTCTGTTGCTGTTTCTTCCCATTATATTGACCTGTATGAGATTGGTTCCCATACTGGATATAGTATCAGTTATACTTTTAGTGCTGCCCTGTGCAAAGCCTACTGCTGCTATAACAGAGGAAACTCCTATTATAACTCCCAGCATGGTGAGGAAGGAACGAACCTTGTTGCTTCTGATACTCTTTACAGCCATCTTGTATGCCTGAATGAAGCTCATAACTATCCCACCATCCTGTCATCGAATATTTGTCCGTCCTGAATCCGGACTATTCTCTCTGCCATCATGGCAATATCATTGTCATGGGTTATCAATACTATCGTACTTCCTTTTAAATGCAGCTCCTTTAGTATATTCATTATGTCCTTGCCGGACTTGGAATCCAGATTTCCAGTTGGCTCATCCGCTAATATAATCTGTGGATTCGCTACCAGTGCTCTTGCGATTGCAACACGCTGCTGCTGCCCGCCGGAAAGCTCGGTCGGCTTGTGTTGGATCCGATCTTCCAAACCAACAAGCTTCAATGCTTCTACAGATCTTTCATAGCGATCCTTGGTCGGTATTCCTTGATATATCAGAGGAAGCTCTACATTTTCCAAAGAATTTAGCTTCTGAATTAAATTGAAACCTTGAAAAATAAAGCCTATTTTGTGATTTCGTATGTATGCAAGCTGGTCGTCGGAGAGCCCGCTTACTTCCATGCCGTCCAGACGGTATTCTCCCGATGTAGGAACATCAAGGCAGCCGATCATATTCATCAGAGTGGACTTTCCTGATCCGGAGGGCCCGATAATTGAAACAAATTCATGCTGCCTTATGTTCAGGCTTATATTGTTCAAAGCCATGACTTCTACATCGCCGATCCGGTATATTTTGCTCATATTGCGAATTTCTATCATCGCCGCTCCTCCTAATTGTTTCTGATTCTCACATTACCGCCACCCGCCGGAGGGCCGCCTCCTGCAGGAGGACCGCCTATGAACATCATTTCCTGTCTTCTTCGGCTATTGATATCGGAGCCTTGGGAGGTTGTGATTACCGCTTCCCCTTCTTTCAACCCACTGACTATTTCTATATATTCTGCATTACTTATTCCTGTTGTGACCTCTCTCATTTCAACTTTCTGCTCAGCGTTCTGCTGCTTTGCATCTATCTTTGCTTCGGGATTCCGGTTGCCGGCCTCTTTTCCCGGTCTATTTACCACTCTTACATAGCTCTTGCCGTTCATTTTTACTACAGCGTCAATCGGCACATACAGTACATTAGTTTTTTCATTAACAATTATTTCCCCGTTTGCACTCATACTGCCCTTCAGTGCTTCATTTTTCTCTATTTTAATTGTTACTGGATAGGTTGATACTCCGTTTGACGAGGTGCCTTCAACTGCAATTTTTGATACTATTCCTTTGAGTGGTTTATTGTTTGTCTCAGGCAGAGCGTCAATTGTAACCTTTACATTCTGTCCTTCCTTTATTTTGGAAATATCCAGCTCATCCACGTTTATGCTGAACTCCATAATATCATAATTTGCGACACTTCCCAGCATATCACCCTGTTTAATGCTGTTTCCCTGCTTAATATCATTCAGTGTCAAGGTCCCATCAAAGGGTGCGTATATCTTGTGGTCAAGGAGCTTTTCTTCCGCTGTCTGAAGCTGTGTATTCAAGTCCTCCAGCTTCAGTTCATTTGTTTTGATAGCAAGCTCCAGGTCTTCGTTTTCAAGCTCTGCTAATATGTCGCCCTTCTTGACATTCTGGCCGTTTTCTATGTGCAGTTTGCTTACGGTTCCACCGGAAGAGGCCCTTACTGTCATACTTTTCAAGTAACTCAGCGTATTGCTTCCATTGCTGGTTACGCTGGTTCCTTCTATGACTATAGAGGCATTTGCAACCATTCCTTCTGATAAGAAGCCGTTATTTTCAATTATTATACTGACATTATACGATTCAGAACCGCTGCCTGTTATGTAACCGGGAGTGCTAATGCCGGAAATGGTTCCTTCTACCGTATGCAGCTCATCCCTTTCAGTATCAAAGGCATTTACAGTGACTTTTTGTCCTACTGAAAGCTTATTTCTGTATGTATTTATAAATGGAACCAGCAATCTTAATTTTGATTTGTCCGTAATGGTCAGCAAAACACCGTTATTTGATATGTTATCCCCTTCTTTAACCTGCAGGTCAAGAATCTCTCCGTCAATAGGAGCTGCAACCCTTCCGGCTTGAAGGTTCGATTTACTGCTGCTTAGTGTAAGCTCTGCCTGTGCAATGCTGTTTTTTATCTGCTTTATCTGCAGCTGGGTATCCTTGCTGTCAATTTCAAATATTAAGTCTCCGGCCTTTACTTTGTCTCCATCCTCGAAATATATGTTTGTGAGAGTCCCGCTTACATTGGAAGTCAAGGTAAATTTTTCCGAAGAACTTATTGGGCCAGACCCTTCAACAAAAACACTAATGTCGCCTTTTCTTGCAACGGCAATTGTTTGCTGCAACGCCGGACCATTTTGGGTTTTCGGTTTAAAATAGTTGATTCCTATTACTGCTATAGCGATAAGTAGTATTGCAGCAATGATAAATATCTTCTTCCGGGTTAATTTAACCGCATGCTTGCTGCCAATGACTGTACCAAGATTCATTGACTCTACCTCCTGTATTGAAGCCCTTTAAATTTATTTACTATTTCTTTTTAAGTGAATCCAATGCGGCTTTTACGGCTTCATTTATTGCGTCTGCCTGTGACTGAGTTATTGTCCCTGATGTTACCAGTTCATCGATATGATTGCTGCGAGGGCCCTTCATACCTCTAAACGCTCTGTTAGGATTGGGTTTCGCTATTTTCCGTATTGCGTCCGCTTGAGACTGTGTTATGGTGCCGGCTTCTACAAGTCCGTCCAATTGATCTTTTTTTATGATAAGAAGCTCACCGTTCAAATGGCCTTCTTTGAGTATCTCTTTTCTCTTACCGGGGCTATATGCTTTTATTGCTTCATCTGCCTGCTCCTGTGTGATCGTACCTTCGGCTACAAGACTGTCAATGGCAGATTTAATTGTTTCAGGCATTTTCGAGAAACCCATTCGAACCGGTTTATTTCTATTGAAAGTCTGCCGGCTTCCGGTTTGATCTGCCGCGAAAGCTGTTATTGCAAGGGAAACTGCAAGTATTACCGTAAAAACTATCACTGTCAGCTTTTTATTGTTGATCTTCCTAAACATACCGTATTACTCCTTTCTTGTATGTATTTGATATTTTAACCACACCTATATTCTATACATACAATTTTATAAAATCTCCGCAAAATTGTGGCAAATTTAAAGCAGCAGGAATTTTCAAATGCAATTTTACAGGCTTTCATGATAAAATTAATCATGAGGTGAATGAAGCTGTGGATAAAAAGCTGATATACATAGCTGATGATGAGGTCAATATATGCAATATAATAAAATCCTTTCTTATAAAGGAGGGTTTTGAAGCCGAAACCTTTAATGACGGACAATCCATACTTGACGCTTTTAATGCCAAACCTGCGGATATGCTTGTAATTGATATAATGATGCCGGGAATAGACGGGTACTCTCTATGCTCCCAAGTAAGGCAAATAAGCAGTGTTCCGATTATTATAGTATCAGCCAAGGATACTGAGCCGGATAAGATTGCCGGATTAACTCTTGGATGCGATGATTATATGACAAAGCCGTTCAGCCCTATGGAGCTTATTGCAAGAATCAGAAGCATTTTCAGAAGAATTGAACTGGATAGGGCTCAGACAGGAATCAGGGAAGTTATTGAAATCTCCGATATTGTTATTGACCATAATATCAAAAAGGCAAAATGCCGTGATAAAGATATCGGACTTACGGGAATGGAATTCTCACTGCTATATTATCTTGCAGCTAACAGAAACAGGGCAGTAAGCCGCAGTGAGCTTCTTGACAAGGTCTGGGGCTTTGAAAGCGAAGTCGAAACCCGGGCAACAGATGACATGATTAAGAGAATACGAAAAAAGCTTGCAGATGCAGGTTCAGAACTTAAAATTCATACTGTTTGGGGCTTTGGCTTCCGATTAACTGATAAGGGATGATATTATGAAAAGAAATACTATTAAGTGGCGAATCTTCAAATACAATCTTACTGTCATAATAACTTTGATTATACTGGTTGCAATTATATTTAATGCTGCCATAAGAATATATATTGAAAAGGATATAATAGAACAACTTAATAAAATAGCCTCCCATGCTGAGGATACAGCTTTGAAAAGAGGACCCGAAATATTCATAATCAGAAAGGGTATGCCTCCTGAGCTTCCAAGGATAAGAGTAAGAACAAATGATGTGTTCAGATTCTATTACATGCTGGACAGATCCTTAAGAGAACCTCTTTCGGTATTGAATGCCGATTATATTTTAATTGATAATAATAATAGTATTATAAACTCACCTGCTGAATTGAATGTTAATGCAGATAATGACCTTATAAATAAAATTTTAGCTGAAATAAATAAATCAAAGGGTTTAAGCAAGGAAAGCTATCTGAACTTTCATCTGTCCGGCAACGAATATATAGCAATAGTAAAGCCTGTAGCACAAAAGAATGATTTTGGGCTGGGATGGATAGTCATATATTCAAGCCTTCAGAAGGTAAACCAGCTTCAGTTGGCAATAAACCTGATCCTATTTGCCATACTTCTGCTATCAGCCTTTATTATTGTTTTGTTTTCTTCCGTTATTGCAAAAAAAATCTCCGAGCCTTTCAGCACCTTGAATCAACATATACGCTCCATTGCCGAAAGGAATTTCGGAATTAAGATAAACACTCCTGTGTACGATGAGCTGAGTGAGTTTGTAGGCAATATAAATATCATGTCTGAAAAGTTGGAAACTTACGACAAGGCACAGAAGAACTTTTTACAGAATGCTTCCCATGAGTTCAGGACACCACTGATGTCTATTCAGAGCTATGCTGAGGGCATAAAATATAATGTTGCGGACAGCAATGAGGCAGCTGATATTATAATTAATGAATCCAAGCGCTTGACTCAGCTTGTGGAAGACCTTCTCTACCTGTCACGACTGGATTCAATTGAAGAAAATTATTGCTTTGACGTACTGGACTGTAACGAGCTGCTTCGAAGCTGCGCGGAGCGAATGAATATGATAGCATGTAAGAACAATATCAGAATTGACATATCTGTGTCTGAAGAAAACATCAATATAATTGCAGATGAGGAAAAGCTTTCAAGAGCAATATGCAATGTTCTCAGCAATTGCACACGATATGCCAGGAGTTCAATTGAAATAAGGTCAAGAGTCATTGACGATAAAATTGTAAGAATCACAATATCAGACGACGGACCGGGCTTTGAATCCAAAGAACTTCCTAATATTTTTGAAAGATTCTATAAGGGCTCAAAGGGTGATTTCGGCCTTGGACTTGCCATAAGCAAAAATGTAATTGAAAAACATAACGGTATGATTACTGCAAAAAATTCTGAGCACGGTGCGGAATTCAATATTGACATTCCGGTATCATAGACAGATATTACAAGCCCTTGCAGTCCGCAAGGGCCGTATTTATTGCATCTTACGCCTTGATTTACCTAAATCAGGTATAGCCTTTCTGATTTCCTCTGCCTGTTCTTTGGTTATTACCTTGTCTTCCACCATTTTGGTGAGGATGTCTTCCCGCTCTTTTTTATGCTCTTTGAAATATGCTTTTCTTTCTTCCGGAGTCATGGATTTTAATTTTTCAACGGTCGCTTTGCGCTCTTCCCTGACCTTAAGCAAATAGCTTCTGATATTGTTAATATCATTTGCTGTAAGCACTCCCTTATCTACAAGGCTTTGCATTCCTTCGGTAAATCTTGCTTCCTTCATCTGCATCAGCTTTTCTTTTATGGCGTTAGCTTCCCCTTCTGTAATTATGCCTTCTTGCATCAGCTCATTAAGAATACTCCCTCTCTTGCCTTGTTTTTTTATTTTTTGTTTGTATTCCAGTATTTTATCTGCTTTTTCCTTGGTTAAGCTGCCTTCCTGCACCATCTTCAATATGGCTTCTTCAAGGTAATGCTTGTGTTTGACCATAATCTTGAATTCTGTTTTTTCTTGTTGCGGAGCTAATTTTGCATTATTGTCGGCAAAAGTCGCAGAACCGGCAAAGAATAACATACATATTGCCAATACCATTGAAAGTACCTTCATTCCATAGTCTCCCTTCTTTTTGAATTGTCATTTGCCATGACATTATTATTATTTACAATTTCAATGGTGTTTTTGTAATGGATTTTTAGGTATATTAATGAATCATTAAATGAGATAATTCAGGCAAAATTTACTTGGATTAAAATATTGAAGCTTAACCAAAATAATAATGCGTAACTCATTATAATATTGCTCAAGGAGGTGAAAACGAATGGCAAGAAATAATCAAAAAGTAGTACCTCATGCAGCAGCAGCACTTGACAGATTTAAATATGAAGTAGCATCAGAGGTTGGCGTTACTTTAAAGGAAGGTTACAACGGAGATATTACGGCAAGAGATGCAGGGAAGATTGGCGGTCAGATGGTTAGAAGACTAATTGAGACAGCTGAGAAGAATATGGCAGGAACAACCGGAACAAGGTTCTAATACTTAAATAAGGGGAGCAATTAGCTCTCCTTTGTTTTGAAGATATATGTAACAAAAAAGACAAAGCCTCATAATATAAAATTAAGGGAGGGAGGCTTCATAATGAGTCGTAAACATTCATCATCATATTATGCACTACCTCCGGCGACATGACAGCCTGCAGCTTATCCGGCGGTTACACCGGCACGCAGTCTGTTTTCTCTGCCCTTTTCCATGCCTGCCTTGCCGGCAGGGGAGCTTTTAGGAGGAATCAGTAATACCGTCAGAGGATTTATTTCAAACGGCAACTGGTGGATTATACTGCTTGTAATTTTTCTGTTCTTTCCTAAACTGAGCGGCAGAATGTTTGGAGGATTACTAAAAGCATAGAGTTCAAGAGATATGTCGTGAAAAATAGATTTTGTAATAATAAATCTTTTTCGCGACATAAAAATTTTGGCTGTAATCGGCTATTGACTAAGCATGATATTTTTTATATAATGTAGAAGTGTCACAGGGGTATAGCTCAACTGGTAGAGTAGCGGTCTCCAAAACCGTTGGTTGCGGGTTCAAGTCCTGCTGCCCCTGCCATTATTTAAGAATTAGAGTCGCAGTGGTCTGCGACTTTTTTGCTTTAATAAAAGCTTTTTTGTGTTACTCCCCATTTTCTCAAGGTTTCATCATTGCCTATCCATACAGGTGTTCCAACCGGAATAGTGTCATAAAGGCTTAGCACATCTGAGTTTATCATCCTTATACAGCCCTTTGAAACCTGACGGCCTATGGAATAGGGACTGTTATTCCCGTGAATGCCGTATAAATTGCCTTTACCAACAGAAAGGCCAATCCATCTTGTGCCCAGAGGGTTCTTCGGGGAGCCTCCGGCAACGGGTTTTGATCCGTCTCCAGGGGACCACATTGGATTTTTTCTTTTTAGATAAACGTAAAACTTTCCTTCAGGTGTCTTATTTGTAGCTTTTCCTATTGCTATAGGATACTTTTTTATTACTGTTTTTCCTTTATACAACGTAAGGATTCTCCTTGTACGGTTGACAGCTATCCAATAGCCGCGGGATGCAGGCCTTGTGACAATGTCCGGAGGCTTAAATCCGGTGCCTAATGTAATTCTTTTTGCCATTGCAGATTCGAATTGAGGTCCTTGTATGCCATCCGCCGCAAGATTGCAGTCGCTTTGAAACCTGAGAGTTGCATTCCTCAAATTAATATTTTCATCCTTATACTCATATTTATAATACCCCATTGACTTCAATACTTCAGTATAATTATTGATGTTCAGATAAAAGAACGCTTCTTCCTTGGGACAGGTATCAGGTTCTGCATATACAATAATATTAAATACCAAGAATACTGACAAAACTGCCGTAATTATTCTGCTATGCATAAAATACCTCCTTGGGACTTCTCGATATTTATATTATTTGTAAATATCTCTTTCTTATGATTGAGATTAATAAAAAAAAAACTGTTGAATAATCAACAGTTAAAATTCGGCGGACTTCACAGTCCTTGGGAAGGGTATTACATCTCTAATATTGCTCATTCCTGTTATGTACATTATTATTCTCTCAAATCCCAATCCATAGCCTGCATGCTTGACACCGCCGTATTTTCTTATATCAAGATACCACCAGTAATCTTCTTTATTCAATCCCATTTCATCCATTTTCTTTTCTAAAACCTCAAGTCTTTCTTCTCTCTGGCTGCCTCCGATGATTTCTCCCACTCCGGGAACCAGAAGGTCCATTGCCGCCACTGTTTTGCCGTCATCATTCAGTCTCATATGAAAAGCTTTAATTTCCTTTGGATAATTAATTACGAATACCGGCTTATTATAGACCTGCTCTGTTAAATACCTTTCATGCTCAGTCTGCAAGTCTATTCCCCATTCAACAGGATATTCAAATTTAACTCCTGATTTTTTTAGAATATCGACAGCTTCGGTATAGGTAACAACTCCGAAATCAGAATTTACTATACTGTTCAGTCTTTCCAGAAGAGTATTGTCAATAAATCTATTGAAAAACTCCATTTCTTCCGGTGCGTTTTCCAAAACATAATTTATTATATACTTGACCATATTCTCCGCCAGTTCCATATTGTCCGATAGCTCTGCAAAGGCTATTTCCGGTTCAATCATCCAAAACTCTGCCGCGTGTCTTGCTGTATTGGAGTTTTCCGCTCTGAATGTCGGGCCGAAGGTATATACATTTCTGAAGGCCATACAAAAGGTTTCAACGTTAAGCTGGCCGCTGACGGTTAAGTTTGCCGGTTTGCCGAAGAAATCCCTGGAAAAGTCAATGTTTCCGTCTTTTGTCCTTGGAGGATTATCCATATCTATTGTTGTAACCCTAAACATTTCTCCTGCCCCTTCAGCATCGCTTCCTGTAATAATAGGGGCATGAACATATACAAAGCCCTGGTCCTGAAAGAACCTGTGTATGGCATATGCTACAAGGGATCTGATTCTGAATACTGCCGAAAAGGTATTCGTCCTTGGCCTCAGGTGAGCTATTGACCTTAAAAATTCAAAAGAATGGCTCTTCTTCTGAAGTGGATAATCAGATGTTGATCTGCCCTCAATAATAATTTTATCTGCTTTAAGCTCAAAGGGCTGCTTTGCTCCGGGAGATTCCGTAAGCACACCTTCTACGCTTATAGCAGAGCCCACGGATAGCTTGGCAATTTCATTGAAGTTTTCAAGTCCCTCTTCAAAAACTAT
>JAAYQK010000075.1 GCA_012519325.1 Gracilibacteraceae bacterium
AAAAAAAATTACTTGAACACTATATATATCAGGGATGTTAGTTATTTGTAACTATATTTCCCCATAGAGCTCTTCCTTCAATTTCTCCTCTCCCGATACTGATGTCAATGCTTTAACATTTAATTGGAGTGTTGTCATCAGTATTTTTTAATTGTTAGGGAAGTAATAACTTTCCTAACAATTAAAATGACGCTGACCGTTTAGGCCAGCGTCTTTCGCTGTTTTTTTATCTTTTTCCTGACATGCTTCTTTCTGCTTGTTCAATCATCCTTCTTACCATTTCGCCGCCTACTTTTCCGCACTCCCAGGACGTTTTGTCACCATTATAGCCTGTAAGATCTGTTCCTAATTCTGTTGCAATCTGGTCCCTGAAAGCACGTAAAGCAGATTTTGCTTCCGGTATCAAAGTCCTGTTTGATGTGTTATTTCTTGGCATATGTAACACCTCCTGTTTGTATTGCATGCCTAAACCACATTATTCTTCCAAGTGCAATTCTTATATAATGTCATAATTTAATGCGATTTACGTACTATTAATTTACTCTGTTTAGTCTTTTTTAAACTCTGTAAATTATGTTAACTTAGGAAGAATTTAATTAAGTGTTACTTCGTCCAGTATCTTCTGGAACCTGCAGTCCAGTATTTTCTTCATTCGCTTATACTCCGGCTTCATAAGCCTGTTATTCTCGTAAACGTATTCCACAGCTTTCTTTGACAGCTTTAAAAGCTTCACGTCGCGGAATATATCAGCAAGCTTAAAGCCTGGAAGTCCGTGCTGTCTTTGGCCTAATATTTCTCCGCTCCCTCTGAACTCCAAGTCTTTTTCAGCTATTTCAAAACCGTTTTCCGTTTTTGTCATATACTTAAGCCTTTTATAGGCTGCTTCATTTTTAGTATCAGATATCAGTATGCAATAAGACTGGTGTTCACCTCTTCCAACCCTGCCCCGCAGTTGATGCAGTTGAGCCATTCCATATCTGTCCGCATCCTCTATTATCATATAGGTGGCATTTGGGATGTTTACTCCAACTTCAATTACAGTAGTAGAAACAAGTATCTGGATTTCCTTATCCCTGAACCGCTGCATCACTTCATTCTTCTGCTCCGCTTTCATTCTGCCGTGCAGCAGGCCTACACTGTAACTCCTGAAGTATTTGTTCTTAATTAATTCACTGTACTCTATCGCTGATTTAAGCTCCAACTTCTCAGACTCTTCAACGAGAGGGCAGACAAAATACGCTTGCCGCCCTTCATCAAGACCCTTTTTTACAAAATTCATAAGTCTTTCCTTCTTACCGGAATCTATAAAATAAGTCTCTACTTTTTTTCTTCCCGGTGGCATTTCGTCTATTATTGACACATCAAGATCACCGTAAACTATAAGTGACAGGGTTCTTGGTATAGGAGTTGCAGTCATTACCAGCATATCCGGGTTGTCTCCCTTTGCAGAAAGCAAAGCCCTCTGCCTTACACCGAATCTGTGCTGTTCGTCTGTAATAACAAGCCCCAGCTTATTAAAGCCTACACCGTCTTGAATTATTGCATGTGTTCCTATAACTACATCTATATTTCCTGCTTTCGCCCCATCCAAAATTCTTTGCTTTTCCTTTCCGGTCATGCCGCCTTTCAGAAGTTCAATTACTATACCGGTATCTTTGAACAGGTTTGTCAAAGTCATCATATGCTGCTCTGCAAGTATTTCCGTAGGCGCCATCATAATTCCCTGATATCCGCTTTTTACACACTTGAATAGTGCAAGGGCAGCGACGACTGTCTTGCCTGAACCCACATCTCCCTGCACCAATCTGTTCATAATGTCTGAGCTTTCCATGTCTTTGCTGATTTCTTCAAATACTCTTGCCTGAGCTGAAGTAAGCTTGAAAGGCAGGTTTTCAATAAACTCTTTAATTTCACCTGTCTTTTTAAAGCAGATTCCCTTTTTACCAAAACTGTTTACCTTTTTTATATGTATCAAGCCTGACTGGAGCATAAAGAATTCCTCAAATACCAGTCTCCTTCGTGCAAGCGCCAGCTTATCCATGGATTCCGGAAAATGAATATTGCTTATGCAGAAATTGATTTCGGCAAGTCCGTATTTCCTTCTTAGCTCTTCAGGAAATACATCCGTAAGCTTTTCATTAACAAGCTTCAGGGCAGCATATACTGCCTTTCTGATATCTTTCTGGGACAGGCCTTCCGTAAGCGGATAGTATGGTGTAATTCTCATTAGGTTAACACTCTCAGTTACTGAAGCTTTCTCATACTCAGGGGTTTCCATAACAAGGTCCTTTCCGATGCGCTTTACTTTGCCGTGCAACAGTACTTCTTCACCTTTCTCAAAAGCATTTTTTATAAATCTGTTGTTGAACCACACCGCATTTAACTTGCCCGTATCGTCATGCACGGTTAGTTTAGTAATTATGAGCCTGCTTTTGGTTCTGCCTTCATGAGCCTTTCCTGAAATACGCACTCTTATGGTATAGCTTTCGTCGGGCCTTAAATCTTTAATTCTCGTGATCTCGCTTTTATCTTTATAACCCCTTGGAAAGTATTGCAGCAAGTCCCCAATAGTTCTCAGGCCAAGCTTTTGAAAAAGCTTGGCCTTTGCTGGTCCTATTCCTTTTATGTTCTGAATGGAATCATCCGGATAATACATTTGTACACCTCAACAATTTCACTCTACCGAGAGTATATAATAATACAGGGGCTGGCCGCCGAAATGCAGCTCTATTTCACAGTCACTGTAAAGTTCCTCTATTTCTTCCTTCAGCTTCAGCGCTTCCTCCTCTGTCACATTACTTCCATAGTATATTGATATCAAAGAAGAATCCCCATCTATCATTTCATCAAGCACTTTACGGCTGACTTCAAGTATATCATCACCTACCCCGGATATTTTTCCTTCAACCATGCCAAGTACATTACCCTCTTCTATGTCTATTCCATCATAGCTGGAATTTCTCACTGCATAGGTAACCAAGCCTGACTTAACACTTGCAATTGCCTTGTCAATCTTCATGTTGTTTTCCTCAATGCTTTTATCATGATTAAGGGCCATAAGTGCGGATATTCCTTGGGGTATGGATTTTGTTGCAGCGACAATCACATTCTTATCAGCCATTGATTTTGCCTGATTTGCTGCAAGAATAATATTGCTGTTGTTCGGAAATATATATACTGTCTCTGCGTTAATTTTATTCACACTGTTTAATATATCCTCAGTGCTCGGATTCATAGTTTGTCCACCTTCAATGATTTCATTTGCACCCAAATCTCTGAATATGTCGGAAATGCCCTCTCCCATTGCAACAGCAATGGTTCCATACTTCTCCAATGGTTTTGGAGCTTCTTCAGCTGCCTCAGAAGATTTATTCCCATCTCTAAATAACAATTCATTGTGTTGTTCCCGCATATTATCAATCTTTATCTTTGAAAGCTCTCCGTGGGTAATTGCCAACTCCAACACACCACCCGGGTTGTTGGTGTGTATGTGCACCTTCAGAAGTTTCTCATCCCCAACAACCAAAAGCGAGTCCCCCATCGGCATTATTTCCTCCCTGAATTTTTCCGGTCTTAGTTCTCTGCCTTTTATAAAAAATTCGGTGCAATAGCCGAATTCGATTTTCTCTTCCCTGAATACCGGTCTTTCTTCCGCCTCTGATTCTGTTACTGCCTTCAGTTGGATTATCTCACCTGTCTTAAGTAAATGATACATTCCTTCAAAAATATATATAAGTCCTTTTCCACCTGCATCAACAACTCCTGCATTCTTAAGCACCTGAAGCATTTCCTTAGTTCTGCCCAAAACACTGTTTGCTTTTTCTATTATTTCTTCCAGAAACAATACGCTATTCTCAAAGTTTTCTGAAACCTTCACTGCATATTCCGCTGTCTCCCTTATGACTGTAAGAATAGTCCCTTCCGTAGGCTTCATTATAGCTTTATAAGCAGTGTTGGAACCTTCCATAAGTGCATTGGCCAATACCTTTACATCCATACTTTTTTGATTTTTCAATGCTTTGGCGAAGCCTCTCCATATTTGCGAAAGTATAACTCCGGAATTGCCTCTTGCTCCCATAAGGGAACCATTGGCAGCGGCAGCTGCTACACTTTGAACTTCAATATTTCTGACTGCCATAATTTCCTTAACAGCTAGCTGCATCGTAAGGGACATATTCGTGCCTGTATCACCGTCGGGCACAGGAAATACATTAAGGGCATTTACGGTTCCTTTATTGTTTTCCAGGTTATTAGCACCGGATATTATCATATTCCTTAACTGAATGCCATCTATATTTTTTGTTGACAAGATATGTACCTCCTTTCCAGAACTATACTCTGACACCCTGCACATTTATATTGACTTTTCTTACTTTCAATCCTGTCATATTTTCCACCGTATATTTTACCTTACTGATTATATTATCTGCAATTGTAGATATTTTCGTGCCGAATTCAACAACAATATATAAATCTACGTTTATTTCATCGCCTTCTGTTGTTACCTTTACACCTTTAGCCAGGTTTTCTTTCTTGAGAAGCTCAACTAGACCGTCTTTTGCATTTTTATTTGCCATTCCAACCAAGCCGTAGCATTCAGTAGCTGCAAGTCCTGAAATGGTTGCCAAAACGTCATCCGATATATTAACCTCACCGTACTGGGTTCTGTATATGGCAGACATTTAATCTCCTCCCACTTTTTTTATACTTTTATTATAACGCATCAGTAATAAATTTTTAATATATAGTGTTTGGTAAATAATATAACCAACAATACGTGACACTATAAATAATACTATATTATGCATGTACAAGTAAAGCACAATACATAATGCTTGTCTCAATGAAATACATTAAATCAGCTAAACATTGTTGCCATTTATAATACGTTGTGTTAAAATATATTTGTTTTATAAGGAGGTGTGTTCTATGGCAAGACGCTGCGAGGTTTGCGGAAAAAGTACGATTTCCGGAAACAAGATAAGCCACTCCAACAGACATAGCCGAAGAGTCTGGCGGCCTAATATCAGAAATGTAAAAGCCGTTGTAAACGGAACTCCAAAAAAATTGCATGTATGCACCAGATGCTTAAGGTCCGGTAAAGTACAGAGAGCAATATAAAAATCTACGAAAGCGCGAATCTGCGCTTTTTATCTTTTTTGCAGCAGTGCCGCCTCAATATTTTATAAGAAATACTCCTATGCAAATCAGCCATATGGCCGAAAACATCACCCAGCCTATTGTAGGAACCATGACAGCAAAGAGTATTCCGAGTCCTACACAGAATGCCAGAAAACCCAGCAGTCTTTTCCTTTTCAATAAACTCATGATGCCATCCTCCATTTTATATAAAAAAGCAATTATACAGCAAAAATCCTATAACCGAAATAATTGCAGCCACCGCAAAACACCACAGAAACAGGGGCATGAATCTTGAGAACAGGAAAACAGACAGTATAATGCATAAACAGCCTGCATATCTCTTATATGTATACCTCATTGCTAAATCCCCCTAGCTTTTTGCTGACAGGATTATTCGCCCGGAAGGGATCGATCAGTATTGCGGCAAAAAATATAAAACCCTACATTACATAATACTAATGCAGAGCTATATTTGACACTGTTTTTTTGCCCCGTATATCTCTTTTTAATCTTCAGATTTTATTACCAGCAGATAACCCTTCTTAATAGCTATTTCGACTGTTTCCTCTTTAAAATAATTGCTGACGCCGCATGTATCCCCGAATTCCATCACTGCATTTTCAAGCTCATAATGAGCTCCTCTGATGCTTATGCCTTCAACTTTTTCCGTATAGGGTATCAGAGAAAAGTATTCACCTGCTTTTCCTTTCAATGTAATGGAATCCTTAATTATTCCAATATAATTCTTGCCGTCCATAATACTTATGGGTACTCCCCGTTGTATCCCAAGCTTCAACATGGAGATATTCGCAATCATATGATCTATCCGGCTCCCTGTCGCTCCCAAGAGAATTATTTCAGTTGAAAAACTCAAGGCATATTCCACACATAAATGTGTATCGGTCTTATCCTTTTCTTGGGGATATTGTATGAATTCAACGCCCTTTTCTCTGAAGTATTCTATATGTTTGGCTGAAGATGAATCCATATCCCCAATAATTACATCAGGAGTCAGCTTCATATTCATTGCATGCCTTATACCTCCATCTGCGCAAATAATCCTGTCGGCAGACTCGACTATATTACTGAAGAATTTATAATTGTTTATTTCACCATTGCTGATTATTATAGTCTTCATGATATACTACTGCCTGCTCCCTTCAGAATTCTTATTGTCTCCGGAATATTCCCGGAGTTGAAAATTGCAGAACCCGCAACTATTACATTTGCACCACTCTCAACAACCTGACGGACATTATCAGGTTCTATCCCTCCATCAACCTGTAAATCAACTGACAGTTCCTTATTGTCTATTAGTCTCCTGATTTCAGAAATCTTTTTATAAGCAGAATTAATGAATTTTTGACCTCCAAAGCCCGGATTCACACTCATAACCAATACCATATCCAATTCCTCAATAATATAATCAAGAGCATTGACAGGGGTTGAAGGATTCAACGCCACACCAGCCTTTAAACCCTTTGATTTAATCATTTGTATAAGTCTTTGCAGATGTACTGAAGCTTCTGCATGAACTGTTATGATATCAGCACCGCTGGTTGCAAAATCGTTAACATACAACTCAGGATTATCAATCATCAAATGGACATCAAATACCAGGCTGCTTTTAGCTCTTAAGCTTTTTACAACAGCCGGGCCTATGGTTATATTCGGAACAAAGTGTCCGTCCATAACATCAATATGAAGCCAATCCGCACCTGCTTTCTCCACTGTTCCTATATCCCTTTCCAAATTTGCAAAATCTGCCGATAAAATCGACGGTGCAACCTTAATCATTCAGTACTTCCTCCCAATATTTCTCAATTCATTTAATAACGATATGTAGGAATCATATCTTATTCTGTTTATTTTACCTTTCTCAACTGCTTCCTTAATCCCGCATCTGGGTTCTTTATCATGGATGCAATCCGGAAAATAACAGTTCCTGTAGTTTGAAAATTCCGGGAAACAGCTTTCAAGCTCAGATACCTCCAGTTCGTCTATGTCAAGAGAGGTAAACCCAGGGGTATCGGCAACCATGCCTCCGATTTCCAGCTTTATAAGCTCCACATATCTTGTGGTATGTGTGCCTCTGCCTGTTTTTTTGCTCAAGGCTCCGGTTTTGAGGCCCAATCCCGGCTGAATACAATTGAGCAATGTTGACTTTCCCACACCAGAGGGACCCGCAAAAACAGATACCTTATCTCTAAGCACTTCTTTAAGCTGTTCAATACCGACATTGGTTTTTGCACTGGTTCTTATTACTTTATATGGAACGGTTTCAAGCATTCTAACAATATCCAGATAATGCCCCTCTTTGTCTAAATCAATTTTATTAATACAAACAACAGCATTCAGCTTCTTGTACTCAGAATATACAAGGAACCTCTGCATAAGTGCATTGTTTATATTAGGCTTCCTGGCAGCAAATACTATTATTGCCAGGTCAATATTAGCTACAGTTGGCCGTACTAATTGGTTTTTCCTCTCCAGAATTTCGATTATATAACCCTGAAGGCTTCCGGCATCGCCCTCAATCTTAACGCGGTCTCCTATTAAAGGTGTTATATTCTTTATTCTGAATTTGCCCCTGGCACGGCACTCATAAACTCCTACAGCCGTGTCAACATAGTAAAAACCACCGATGCCTTTTATTATAACACCCTCCTGCATACCTTCCCTCCTTTTAAAAGCTGTGTGTTACACTTTCGTGAAAGCTGTCGTTTATATAGACTTCAAAAATTACATTCCCTTCACCGCTCACCGGAATTTCAAGAGGGCTGTCGGTGGATTTATGAATGCTTTCATATATTCTGCTGCTTATATCATTCTGTACTTTATACACCTTTACCTTCATGCTTTCAAGCTCCGGAGGCAAAGAGAAACGAAGCTTGAAACTGGAGGTTACAGGCTCCGGCTTATAGTTGTTCACAACAAAGTCAACCACACTTTTTCTGCTTACCTCAGATCCGGGCTTAATGCTCTGTTCAAGAACTGCGCCTGCAGGATATTCACTATTGCTGTCAAAGGATATGTTTCCCGATATAAGATCTTTAACAATAAGATCCGTCTTAACGTCTTCAATATCAACTCCAATATAAGAAGGCATTATGAATTTTTCCGGACCTATACTTATTACATAGTCTATTGTAGTACCCTCATCAACGCTGATGCCAGGAGCTATACTCTGTCTTATGACAAAACCATTGGGATATTCGCTGTATTCCTGGTCAAAGGTGCCCTCAACCAGTCCTTCCCCTTCAAGTATGAGCTTCACCTTATCATAACTCTCACCTTCAAGCTTGGGAACAACAACCTTCCTGGGCCCTTTGCTTACAACAACCTTAACGGGATTTGTAACTTTGTTCTTCTCGTTTGGCTTGGGATTCTGGCTTATGATTCTTCCATCAGGGATATCCTTATTATGCACTCTTTCGGTTACTTCAAGTATGAGGCTTAAATCACTCAGCTTCTCCCTTGCTTCAGTTTCACTGCTGTTTCTTATATCGGGAACTACCACTTCCTTCACTGTAAAGAGGCTGTTTACAAACAATATTCCTCCACCCAGCAGCAAAGCCATCAGCAGCCCACCAAAAACAGCGGCAATAACATATTTCTTGTTTTTCTTTTTCTGTATGGTTTTATCTTTTCCTTCATCTGCTTTAGATATCGGATCAACTGAATAATCATCAATAAGAATTATCCCTTCTTTTACGTCACCGGATTCTTTGATTTCCGATTCTGAATATATTTCAGCAGCCGCTTCCTTGTCTATCATTTTTATAGGCTCAATTACCCTTGTATCCTCAACGGTATATTTGTTTTTCCTGACAAAATCTCCATTGGGCATTACCATTGACTGCCTGAGATCGTTTATGATCTCTGATGCACTATTGTACCTTTTTGACACTTCTTTTTCCATACATTTCAATATTATTGCTTCAATTGCTTTCGTTATTCTGGAATTGGCCTTGGAAGGAGTCTCCGGCTCCTCCTGTATATGCTTCAGGGCAACGGCAATGGGAGATTCTCCTTCAAAAGGAAGCCTTCCTGTAAGCATTTCATACATTACTACTCCTAATGAGTAAATATCCGATTTCTCATCGGTATACCCTCCCCTGGCCTGTTCCGGGGAAAAGTAATGTACGGAACCTATAACATTACCTGTATTCGTAATAGTACTTGAAGATACGGCTCTGGCTATTCCAAAATCCGTAACCTTCACTGAATTGTCTTCTTTTATTAATATATTGTGGGATTTTATGTCTCTATGAACTATGTTGTTCTTATGTGCATGATCCAATGCATAACATATCTGAATGGCAATATTGGTAGCATATTCAATCCCCAGGGTACCTTTGCCCTTAATCAATTCTTTCAGTGTCTGCCCCTTGATGTATTCCATAACTATATAATAACAGTTATTTTCAGTACCTACATCATAGATTCCGACTATATTCGGATGTGAAAGACTGGCTGCCGACTGAGCCTCCCTCCTGAACTTCTTGACAAATTCTTCATCTTCAATAAACTCAGGCCTCAAAACCTTTACTGCTACAAATCTATTCAACAGTCTGCACTTAGCCTTATATACCAAGGCCATTCCACCGCCGCCAATTTTTTCTATTATTTCGTACCTGTCTCCCAATACCTTACCTACCATTGTCTTCACCACCCTTATACATCTGAATAACTACGGCTGTTATGTTATCAAAGCCGCCCTTCTCCTTAGCTCTTTCTATAAGAAGCTCACAAGCCTCATTCAAATCAGAAGCGCCTTCCAGCACACACACCATATCCTCTTCGTACACTGCATTAGACAACCCATCAGTACAAATCAGTATAAAATCACCGTGCTTCATGTCCTGCCGGCTCACGTCCGGTTCAATAGTGTACTCTGTTCCCAGTGCTCTTGTAATGACATTTTTCTTAGGATGGTTATTTGCTTCCTCAGGTTTTATAGTTCCTCGTTTTACCAGCTCTGCAACAAGGGAATGATCCTCGGTAAGTCTTAGTATTTCTTTTCCCCTGATATGGTATATCCTGCTGTCTCCTACATGTCCTAAATATATGCAGTTATCCTTTGCAAGCACCATTGAAAGCGTTGTACCCATCCCCAGGCAGTTGCTCTTTAATATTGATGTCTTATAAATCTTATCGTTGGCATAAAAAATGGCATTTCTAACCAGGTCCTCTATTTCTTTATCTCCGAGCTCAAGAACCTCAATATTTTTTTTTATGTAAGAAGCTACCTCCTGTACCGCCATAGTGCTCGCTACTTCCCCCGCATTATGTCCTCCCATACCGTCGGCAACAATATATAAATATGTATTTTTGATACCCTCAAGCTTTTCACATAAAAAACTGTCTTCATTTACCTTTCTGACCAAACCAATATCCGTCTTACCGACTGACCTCATTAAATCACCTCAAAAATCAACCTCTATATGTTTTATATCTCCTATACAATCAAAATCATTTCGACAAAATATTAAAAAAACCCTCTAAAAAATTAAATATTTGTCTCTCTCTATTGACGTACATACTTCTGTCTCAGCTGACCACATGCGGCATCTATTTCGCTGCCAAGCTCTCTTCTGATTGTTGTATCTATTCCATAGCCTTTAAGCGCAAGCTTGAAAGATCTTACTTTTTCTTCCGGCGCCTTGTTAAAAGCTTTGCCCTCCACTTTGTTCAGCGGAATCAGATTCACATGGCAGAGCATTCCTTTTAGTAGTGTTCCCAATTTATGGGCATTCCTAATACTATCATTGACATCCTTTATTAAGGCATATTCAAAGGTCACCCGCCTATTAGTCGATTTTATATAGTACCTGCAAGCTTCTAAGAGTTTTTCAATGCCATATTTCCTGTTGACCGGCATTATCCGGCTCCTTGTCACATCATCCGCCGCATGCAGGGACACTGCCAGTTTGCATTGAAGATTTTCATCGGCAAAATCATATATTCTTGGTACAATTCCTGATGTTGAAATTGTAATATGTCTTTGACCGATATTTAATCCTTTGGAATGGTTAATTATTCTTATGAACTTCATAACCTGATCATAGTTGTCAAAGGGTTCTCCTGTACCCATAAGCACAATATTCCCCACTCTCTCTTCAGCATCTCTGGAAACAGCCATTACCTCTTCCAGCATTTCTCCGCAGGTCATTGACCTTACAAGCCCTCCCTCTGTTGAAGCACAGAACTTACATGACATTCTGCAGCCTATCTGTGTCGAAATGCATATGGTTTTTCCGTAGCTGTAGTCCATAAGCACACACTCAACGGCATTTTTATCTTCGAAGCACAGCAGGTACTTCCTGGTATTATCCGTTACGGAGTGCAGCATCGCTTCGATAATTGCCCTTCCTATGTAGAAATCCTTATCCAGCAGTTCAATCAAGGTTTTGGGCAAATTTAACATATCCCCAAAAGAAGCCGTGTCCTTATATATCCATTCGAAAATCTGACCTGCCCTGAACCTTGGCAGACCATGTTCTTCTAAATATTTTTCAAGTTCATCAAGTTCAAGGTCTTTTATATTTTTTTTGCTCTGCAAATTCAATTACCTCTTTCCATTTTTGCTACAAAGAATTCATCTGTGCCGTGTACATTCGGATAAAGTTCCATATAACCCTCACAAGCACTTTCATGCTTTAATTTTTTCGGTACCTGTCCTATTATACTCTCCAACCGAAACTGGCTGTTGTTTGATAGAAAATTTCTTACCACTTCAAAGTTTTCTGTTTTATTCAAGGTACAGGTACTGTATATTAATTTCCCTCCCGGCTTTACATATCCGGAAGCCATTTTCAGCATCATTTTCTGCATTTCGGCCAAATCCCTAAAACTCTCCGGTTCCTTTTTCCATCTCAGATCAGGCTTTCTTCTCAATACGCCCAGGCCGCTGCAGGGTGCATCCAGAAGGACCTTGTCAAATTTGTTAATGGAATCCCCATCCAAAACCATTGCATCGTGGAGCTCCGTTCTTACGATGCTCACCCCCAGCCTGACGCAGTTTTGCTCTACAAGTCTGAGCTTATGCCTATGTATATCTCTGGCTAAAATTTCCCCTCTGTTTTCCATCAATTCAGCCATGTGGGTAGTCTTGCCTCCGGGAGCACTGCACATATCAAGAATTCTATCTCCCGGTTTCGGATCAACAATATGAGCAACCAGCATGGAGCTTTCATCCTGAACCTGGTAATAACCCTTCTTGAAGGATTCCTTATCTTCAATAGAGGAGGTTCTCTTTATGTGAATTGCTTCTTCATTATAGCTTCCATCAGCACATTCAATACCCTCTTCCAAAAGTACTGCCATAAGTTCCTTCTTATTAATCCTGAGTCTGTTGCAGCGTATTGTGAAAGAAGGTTTTTCATTATTTGCCTTTAACAGAGATTCTGTGAATTCCACCCCATAATCCTTTATCCACTTTCTTACCATCCATTCAGGATGAGAATAGAATACTGAAAGAAATAAGGCTATGTTTTTACTCTTATCCGGATACTCAAGCTTTTCCTTGCTTCTGCTGATATTTCTCAGTACTCCGTTTACAAATTTCACTGTTCCTTCGTGTCCATACTTCCTTGAAAGCTCGGCACTTTCATTGCATATCGCCGAATCAGGCACTCTGTCCAGAAACATTATTTGGTATATGCCGCACCTGATAATATCTTCAATCCATGGTTCCATTCTTTTTGTTTTTATGAACAGGGACATTATCCAGTCAATACGAGCAAGGTTTCTCAGGGTTCCGTTTACTATTTCCGTAACAAGTGCTTTGTCAAGTCTTTCCAGCCCCTCTTTGTCAAGCTCCTCCTTAAGAGCAATGTTTGAATATACCCCTTCCCTCAAAACCCTGTATAATGTTCTCAATGCTGCATCCCTGGCCTGATCTATTCTTTTCATAAGTTTACTCCTAGAGAATTTTACTTTCCTATACGACGTAAAAGCTACAGATAGTTATATTCCTATCTGTAGCTTTTAATAATATTCTTTTAATCTCTTCTACCTCTCAGGGTAAGAAGCCTTACAAGCTGCATAATAGCTGCAAAGGTTGCTGCTACATAAGTAAGTGCCGCAGCTCTCAGAACCTCTTTTGCAGGTCCTACTTCTTCCGCCGGCACAAATGCGTTGCCTTCAAGCAGTGCTATAGCTCTGCTGCTGGCATTAAACTCAACCGGAAGCGTAATAACTTGAAAAGCTACTGCAGCTGTGAACAGCAATATACCTATGTCTATAAGGTTAACCCAGCTGAATATGAAACCTGCTATTATAAAAAGCCACGCTGCCTGAGAACCAAAAGAAGCCACCGGGGCAATGGCATTTCTGATAATAAGCGGTGCATATCCTTCAGAATGCTGTATTGCATGGCCGCACTCATGGGCGGCTACTCCAATAGATGCAAGTGAATTACTATTGTATACATCTTGTGACAATCTGAGTACTCTTTTTCTAGGATCATAATGATCTGTCAGTCTTCCGTGTACAAGCTCCACGGGTACATCCTGCAATCCGTTTATATCCAATATTCTTCTGGCAACCTCATAACCTGTATATCCATAGCTGTTTCTTACTCTGAGATATTTATTGAAGGTAGAGGTTACTTTTGATTGTGCATATGCAGCAAGTATTATTGCCGGTAATATCAAAATAAAAGTAGGATCAAAACCATATCCGTAAAACATAAATATCACTCCTCGTATTTATTATTCTCCCAGTCTGACTCCCCTATCAATACTATGTCCTCTCAGATATGCATCCACATTCATACGTTTTTCATTCTCAAACTGCAGTTCCAATATTTTGAGGCTTCCGCTGCCGCAGCTTACAAAAATGCTGTCCTTATGTACCTGGCTGATGCTGCCGTAATCTTCATTTTTCTCATTTACATCTAATGCTTGAGCACTCAATATCTTGAATCTCTTTCCTTTATATAAGGAAAAGGCTACTGGCCATGGGTATGTTCCTCTTATTAAATTTTTGATCTCCTCGGCAGTTCTTGACCAATCTATCCTGCCTAACTCCTTAGTCATTAACGGTGCATAAGTAGCTTCCTCATTATTCTGCGGAATTCTCTCAATCTTCGCTTCAATCATCATTGATATAGTCTCACTCAATACCACAGCTCCCAGCTCAGATAATCTGTCATGAAGCTCCTCTGCATTTTCATCTTCACCAATCGGAATTTCTTTTTTTAATATAATATCTCCCGTGTCCAATCCCTTATCCATATACATTGTAGTAACACCTGTGGTTTTTTCACCGTTTATTATACACCAGTTTATTGGTGCTGCACCTCTGTATTTAGGAAGAAGAGAAGCATGTACATTAATACATCCCAAAGGTGGTATATCCAGTATGTCCTGAGACAGTATCTGCCCAAAAGCAACTACGATAATCACATCCGGCGACAAATTCCTTAACAATTGAATTGATTCCCCTGTCTTTATATTCTCAGGCTGGAATACTGGTATTCCTGATTCATTGGCCAGAATCTTTACCGGAGATAGTACAAACTTATTGCCTCTTCCTTTTGTCCTGTCAGGCTGGGTCACTACAGCAGCTATTTCATGTTTTTCTGCAATCAGCTCTCTGAGACAAGGAACCGCAAATTCCGGTGTTCCCATAAAAACAATTCTCATATTCATTCTTCCCCTTCGAGCCTTAATCGTCCTTTTCGGTTATTATTGCTTTATCAGTAAAAAGAATACCATTCAAATGATCTATTTCATGGCAAAATGCGATTGCTAATAGTCCTATCCCTGTCATTTCAAAAGTTTCACCCTTCCTGTTCATTGCTCTTACAATAACTTTTTCAGGCCTTTTTACTTTTCCCCTAATTCCGGGTATGCTGAGGCATCCCTCTTCTTCCATCTGCTCTCCGCTCTCAAATACTATAACAGGGTTTATCAGCTCAATAAGCCCTTCACCTATATCTATTACCACAACTCTTCTCAATACTCCGACCTGTGGAGCCGCAAGTCCCACTCCCTCAGCTTTTTTCATTGTATCCTTCATGTCATCAAGAAGAGTCAGAATCCTATCATCAATAACCTCTACCTTTCTTGATTTCTTGCGTAGAATTTCATCCCCGTCTTTTCTGATTACTCTAATTGCCATCTATATCATTATCCTCCTAATAATTATCTAATCCTGCATCGTATCTCGTATTGTAACTATAAATTAACGTTGTTATATTCACTTTGCCCCTAAGGAATACCCCGAATTCCGGCTTCTGGCATCCGGCCTCCGGCTTTTAGTATTACTATAACATACTTTGAGGGTTCAAATCTATACTGATGCTCACATTTGATTTCCCTTCGCCGCAGCTTTCCATTAGTTTTATAAGTATTTTTTTCAGTGTTTCCTCGCTTTTGCTCTTTATTAGTATCTGCCATCTGAACCTGTTTTTTATGCGTGATATTGGCGCCGCTGCTGGCCCCAATTTTTCTGCATCCTCATGCCCTTCAATTACTCTATCCAGAAATATGCTGATCTCATTTGCATATTTTATTACCTCATTCTCTTCAGTACCGCTGATTATAATGTTTGCAATACTGTAAAAAGGAGGGTAGCCAAGTTCCTTCCGCAGCATAAGCTCTTTATCAAAGAAGCCTTTATAATCATGACAGCGTGCATATTCTATGCTGTAATGCTCAGGATTGTATGTCTGAACAATAACGCGCCCATTTTTATTTCCTCTTCCGGAGCGTCCCGACACTTGTGCTATTATCTGAAAGGTGCGCTCGGCAGATCTGAAATCAGGCAGATTAAGACTTGTATCTGCTGCAATCACTCCAACTAACGTAACATCAGGAAAGTCCAGGCCCTTTGAAATCATCTGCGTTCCCAATAGTACATCGGCTTCTCTTCTTTTAAATTTGTCCAGAATCTCCTGATGCGAATTTTTTCTCGAGGTCGTATCTGCATCCATTCTCAGCACACTCTTTACTGAAAACTTCTTTTTAAACTCCTTTTCAAGCTTCTGAGTACCTACCCCAAAATATTTTATATTTTTGCTTTTACATTTCGGACATACAGTGGGATTATTCCTTTCATATCCGCAGTAATGGCAAATCAGTTTTTCGTTTTTAATATGGTAGGTCAGGGATATACTGCAGCGGGGACATTTCATCACTATTCCGCACTGTCTGCAGGATACGAATGTGGAATGGCCTCTTCTGTTGAGGAATAATATCATTTGATTCTTGTTCTTCAGGTTTTCCAGTATGGCATCAGTCAGGCTCCAGCTGAATATTGTCCTGTTGCCGGACTTGAGTTCTTCCCTCATATCCACTACCTCAACTTCAGGCAGCTTACTGTCGTTTGCCCTCGATACCAATTCAGCCAGACCCAGTTCTCCGGTCTTCGCTCTATAATAAGTTTCAATTGAAGGGGTAGCAGAGCCTAAAAGAAGGTTTGCACCTTCAAGTCTGCATCTTTTCTCCGCTACCTCACGGGTTAAGTACTTGGGTCTTATTTCTGATTTGTATGTGTGCTCATGC
>JAAYQK010000076.1 GCA_012519325.1 Gracilibacteraceae bacterium
AGCTTTTGTTTAAGATTTCTAGTAATAACGTTATAATGTATTAAAGATAGTAGAAATATAGTCCAGGAGTTGTTTTATGCTTGGTATTGAGGAATACATTGCACGAAGAAAAAAAGAAGATAAGCTCAATGAATTTAACATGGATGAACGTACTCAAAATATGAAAATCTGCGTTGATTATATATTTGAGTATTTTAACAACTATCTTAATTCGACAGAAGCTGAAGAAAAAACGGTATTGAAAAATGAAAAATTAGAAAAATATCATAAGCAGCTCAGGGAGTACGATCCGGAAGTTAGAGAATGGGCTGTTGGTCTTTATAGTGAGTACGGAAAGCAAATACACAAACATATCGGTAATATCATGAAGGAGAATACATTTTTCTTTCTATATAATACCGATAGTGAGTTTAGAAACGCTTCATATGACTGTTATTCACAGTTGATTAAAAAATTGCCGTTTCTTAAGGATCAAGCAGAAATGCTTTTCCAGTTAATAAATTATCACCGAGTGGAAAGCGAGCAACAGTTTAGTTATAACGTACCCTATATTTCGGAAGAGATAAATACTTGGGTTGAAGAAACATGGGCCAAATATCATGTTAATCTTCTTGCATTTGCTTATAATTGGATAAATTACTTTTTCAACAATGAAGATATTTGGCCTGCAACCCATAGAAGGAAAAGTCAGCATACATGGAGAAAATATGATTACGACTACAAGCAAAAGAGCAATCTTTTTAACTTAGATTCTTTGTATAGGAAAATGCCCAAAAAATCATTTATTAAAGGAGCATTCCTGTAATCAAAAATAGTGGACTTTGAAAAAAGAAGACCAAACCTGTAAAATTAAATTGTGGTTGTTAACCGACAGAAAACGCCACAAAATTAAATTAACAGGAGGCCTTCCATATGAAGTATAACCAAAATCAAAAGATTTCGCAAATCACAGAAAAGACACTAGTTGTTGGAGTGGATATTGCCAAGAAGGTTCATTATGCCCGCGCTTTTGACTGGCGAGGTATCGAATATGGTGCCGTCATTCATTTCAAGGCGAATGGAAGCGGCTTTGAGGAATTTTTGAAATGGATGGAAAACATCCGTGAAAAATATGGAATGATTAAGGTCATCATCGGACTGGAACCAACAGGGCATTACTGGTATACATTTACGCAAGCAGTACTTGAGAAGAGAATACTTGTGGTTCAGGTAAACCCATACCACGTGAAGAAGTCAAAAGAACTGGATGACAACAATCCCAGCAAGAGTGACCGAAAGGATCCTAAAACCATCGCGATGCTGGTGAAGGATGGACGATATCAAATACCCTATATTCCGAAGGGAATTTATGCAGAACTCAGAAATATCAACAATCTACGGGAAGAATTCCTGAAGAAGATATGGAGTGTTAAAAACAAGATCATCCGCTGGATTGATATGTACTTCCCAAATTTCTTCAAGGTCTTCGGCAACTGGGAAGGGAAAACAGCTTTGAAAACACTGGAGAAATTCGGCCTGCCTGAGAATATTGTCAAAGCCAGTGCTGAAGAAGTGTTGAGCATATGGCGTGAAGATGTCAAGCGAGGGGTAGGAATCAAGCGAGCTGAAAAATTGCTTGAGGAGGCAAAAGCCAGTGTCGGTGTCCGGGAGGGTCTGATTTCAGCAAAATACCATATGACTTTGTTGCTACAGGAGTACAGGGAACTCAGAAGAGTTCTGGATGAAATCGAAGAGAAAATGGAGACATTAGTACTCGAAATACCTGGTGCAATGAACATCATTGAAATGAAAGGTATTGGTATCAAAACCGTAGCTGGATTTTTTGCTGAAGTTGGTGATATCACACGTTTTAACCATCCGAAGCAGATCATTAAACTGGCCGGATTGAATCTGAGGGAAAATAGCTCCGGCAGCCACAAAGGAGAGACCACCATTACCAAAAGGGGAAGAAGTCGGCTGAGGGCGCTGTTGTTTCGGGCAATACTGCCATTGGCAGGTAAAAACAAGGAATTTAATGCATTGCATCATTACTATATCAGCAGGAAGGGAAATCCCTTGAAGAAGATGCAATCCCTGATTGCATTGTGCCATAAACTGATACGGATTATGTATACATTAGTGAGCAAGGGGGTCAAATATGATCCCATAGTAATGATGAACGATATTCGCAGGCCGGAGATTAAGCAGGCTGCGTGAGCGGCCTCTGGAGTAGTGCTCACGGGTCACGCCCTGTCAGGAGGTCATCTCTTACGGGTCGTGCCGCTGACAGGAATACGGCGTGTGATGGCTGGTGTTGAGCGACGGGCAAGGGTGACTGGGATGATGAGCGTGATGCCCGCCGCCAAAGGATATTGTATCACACGCCTGGCTTACGGGTCCTTGTTCGGGTTGCTCTCTGGAGCATGAGCTCTGGACGCCGGAAACAGGGATGATAGATGGCTTTATTGATTCTTTCAGGAATGTCGAAATTGGGAAGTAAGGAACGCGTCTCCGCCAGGCGGACTTTCTGAAAGTAGGCATGACAACGAAAGAATCGTGAAGATAGTTTTACAAACGGAATTGCTAGAGAACATTGACAAGAAGAGCTTATAGTCGGCAGGAATATTTTCCATGAGGGCGCTCTGACGACCCCGTAAAGGAGCATGGCCGACATCCACCTCACGGATAGGCAGAACGAAGGTATTTAGGCTACGAGCCAGCGAGACATGGGAGGGTGTGCCACCTGAGTATATGTGGACAAAGTAGGAGCCAGGTATAGACTGAAAATGATGCGGTGTATTTGTGCTACTCTTTTATCCACAAACTTAGGCACTTGAGCATGAAAATGCAGAGAATCCGTGAGTTGTTCTTCTTAAAAAATGTGAAATCATGCGAATGAGTGAGAAAAACGAAGAAAATGAAAGTATATTGAAGGAGGTTATAACATAATGGATAAGCAACATGCTATCTATTTCGAAGCATTAACCACCAATCGTGCGGAGGGTGCTAAAGCTCTTGAAGGCTTTGCACTTCGAGGCGTCAAAAATAGCGTGGTTGAAAAATACTCCGACCAAGCACACTTTATATATGAACTACTCCAAAATGCTGACGATGCGAAAGCAACATCGGCACGCTTTGAGTTGTTTAAAGATAAACTTGTCTTTGCCCACAATGGGACGCGCCGCTTTTCTGTGTCGAATCCCGCAACAGAAGCACAAGACCTTGAGAACGGCACTCTTGGAGATATAAATGCGATTACTGCGGTCGGAGGTTCTAATAAAACTGACGAAGCCACTATAGGCAAATTCGGCGTGGGATTTAAGGCAGTGTTCCAGTACACTGCCACCCCTCACATTTATGACCCCAACGTGTTTTTCAAAATTGAAAGGTTTATTGTACCTATCCGCATTGATGAAGATTATCCTGGCAGGCGGAAAAATGACACGCTGTTTGTATTCCCGTTTGACCACGATAAGCGCAGTCCTGAAGAAGCATATGCCGACATTTCTGAAAAGCTAAGATCATTAGATTACCCGCTGTTATTTTTATCGAATCTGAAGGATATTGAGTTTGAGATTTCAGGCATTCTTGGATTATACGAGAAGAATGTCATGGAGAAGCGTGTTTATAATGGAACGACCGCTGAGTTTATTAGGCTTACCCAAAACGATGGCGAAAACCGTGAAGAGCTATACGACAATATGCTATGGCTCTTTACTCGCGATGATGGTAAGGACCATACATACTCCGTCGGATACTTTGTTGACGACGAGGGACATCTAATTTCCAAGATGCATAGTGCGTTTTGCTTTTTCCCGACAAAAGAACCCACGGGTTTAAATTTTATTATTCATGCCCCATTTCTGTTAACTGATAGCCGTGAAGGAATTCGTGCTGGTGTGCAACATAACCTTAATATGATTTCATTGCTTTCGGAGTTGGCAGCTGACAGTCTCGTTTATCTACGGGATATCGGACTGTCAAAATCTGCGCCACTTATTGACGACAATATCTTTGACATCATACCATATGACGAGAGCGGATTTGGAGATGTTTCAAGTAAGAAAGCTATCTCTTTCAAGCCGTTCTACACTGCTATTAAAGAGACTTTTGAAAATCAAGCCATCATTCCCTCGACCGACGGCTATGTTGCAGCAGAGAATGCATACTGGGCTTTTGTACCACAAATTGCAGAGCTATTTTCAAACGAGCAACTTGCTTATCTAACGCAAAATGATAAAGCACATTGGGTTTTTACGTCTTTCGGGCGACAAGACACACTCCGAAAAAATAAACCTCTAACCGATTATATTGATTCAATAACGACTGTCTGGCTTGATGATAATGATATTCTTAAAGGTTGGTCAATAGAAAACGGAATTTCGTACGAGGGCATAACCGCCTCTTTTATAGAAACACAATCCATTGAATGGCTGCATCGCTTTTATAAATGGATAGCGGATACTAAAGGAAGAACAGAGTTGATACCGACAAAGCCAATATTCCTTAATCAGAACAGGAAAGCGGCAGCAGCTTTCGATACAAAGAAACACGCTATTCTATTTTTACCGACTAACGGTGGTAGTGAGTATGACACTGTTCATGAGGCCTTATTAGAAAGCGAGGATACTGTAGCTTTTATTAAACAAATTGGTATCAGTGAGCCATCTCTTCGTGATGAGATTTACAATATCATCCTTAAGCAGTATAAAGACGATGTTTCTATTGATACCCGTCCACATTTTAAAAAATTCTTTCGTTATTATCTAACTAACTCGCAGGCTGAAGTAAAGTCGTTTCTTTCGCTGATTAAGGAATATGATTTTGTTTTGTACACTTCGTTAGATGACGAAACACAGTATAGAGGAAAACCCGGTGAACTCTATTTTCCCTTCGAGCCTTTGATTAAATGGTTTAAGACGAAGCCTGATACAAAATTCGTAAGCTATAACGAGTACCTTGAGTTAGTTGGTGAAGATAAGAAGGAGGAACTAGTCACATTTTTAACTGACCTCGGTGTAAAGGATATGCCACGTGTTTTATCGCATCAACTTAGTTATCAGGAGGCGATGCAAATCCAAAGTTCTTGGGCTTATTCGAGTCGCAGTCAAGAATGGACGGAAAAAGCGATTGACGGCTGTGCTGAAGTCATTGATTCTATTGTTAAAGAAGAGAACACTGACCTATCTTTACTGTTGTGGTCTCAGTTACTCAGGTTTGTTGAGATTGGATATCTAAAAGAAAGCCAATACTGGTCTCGAGATAATGTACTATTTGGACGCTATGAGTATTTCTACTACAGCGCTCAATCAAAATCATTTGAATCAACTGAAGCAAGACGTCTCCGTACACAACCGTGGTTGTTGAATGCCAATGGTGAATTTGTTTCGGCAAGCGAACTTACCGTTCAGACCATGAACCCACAATATGATGTATCAAGCGATGAAGCTCTTGAGCTGTTCCATATTTTAGGAATTAAAGAAGAAATTGAAGATCCGATTGATGTTGATGTCGACATCACATCTTTCGGAGAACAGTTGGGATTATCTGAAGAAGAACAGCGACAAGCCTTATTGGAGTTTGCAAAAAGGAAAAAGTCAGAAGAATACGAGGACGATTTAGACTTTAGTGGCGATGATGAGGAAGCCGATGATACAGAAGGAACTACAGTTCTCGATGAAGGTGATGATTCACTGATAATCAGTAAACCATCTATTAAGCGGGTGGGTAAAGAAATAACCAAACGAGCAACTTCTAAACCGAAAGAACGTCTGCCCAAAGTAGATGATGCCGCTGATAACGCACCCACCGACGAGGACGACTACTCAAAGCCGACCGTGGACATCAGTAAGAGAATTGAAAAAGTAAAGGAACAGGCGGAACGCGAGATACAGGAAATCGCACGGCTTGAGGATTTGAAGCAGCAGGCTGAAGAAGCGGACGTTTATTCCTTTGGCTGGTTCAAAGCCTTGCTTGAGCTCGAATCTCTGAACAGTGGGGAAAATAACGCAAATAGTCGTGAAATATCAATATCGTTTGCAAAGGTTGAACGTGAGGCAGGTACGTCTAGGACCTTGATTTTGAAGCACCCAAGCCGTTACATCCCACAATCGATGGAAGACCTTGCCAACATCCCACTTGAGTTGCACTTTGCAGCACAACCAATGGTCAAAGTGGCTGTGGAAGTAGTGAGTGTTAAGTCTTATACGCTTAGAGCAAAACTCCGTACAAATGCTCAAATTGATGACATTGACCTTTCTCAAGTCACCGAGGCGCGAATCGAAGCCCGTAATCCTGTGTTTTTAATCGAGGAATTACGCAAAGCGTTTATCAGATTAGGCGAAGAGAATGGATACGAAGACGATTTCGATATGAAATGGAATCTCTGTGAAAACATTGAGTTTGTCTTTGGCCCTCCTGGTACAGGTAAAACAACCCACGTTGCTAGAGATATTATACTTCCGATGATGCGTTCAGCCCAGGACTTAAAAGTGCTTGTTTTAACACCTACCAATAAGTCAGCAGATGTTCTTGTTCGACGGCTTATGGAGAGTATGGGTTCAGATCAAAGCTACTTGAACTGGCTTGTGCGTTTTGGAGCAACAAACGATAATACCATAGAACAAAGCGGTGTTTTTCGCGATAAAACCTTTGACATTCGAACTTTTTCAAGAAATGTAACAGTCACAACTATTGCCCGTTTCCCTTATGATTACTTTCTACCGGACGAAGGCACTCGGCTGCATTTAAGCGAGTTAAAGTGGGATTACATTATCATTGACGAAGCATCAATGATACCGCTAGCCAACATTGTCTATCCGCTTTATAAAAAGACCCCTGAGAAGTTCATTATTGCTGGTGATCCGTTCCAAATTGAGCCAATTACGACTGTTGATACTTGGAAAAATGAAAATATTTACACTATGGTTGAACTTAAATCCTTTATTGAAACGACGACTGTACCGCACAACTACCATGTTGAACTTTTGACTACACAGTACAGGAGTATTCCTGAAATAGGTGAAGTATTCAGCCGGTTTGCCTACGGTGGTGTCTTGAAACACTACCGAACTGCCGAAAGCCAGCGAGCACTGCAGATTGAGGACTTTATTGACCTTAAACCCTTGAATATTATAAAGTTTCCAGTGAGCAAGTTTGAGAGTATTTATCGGCCTAAGCGACTCCAGAGTAAAACACCATACCAGGTATACTCTGCTTTGTTTGCTTTTGAATTTATGAAATATCTCGCTTCACTCATAGAAATGGCTAAAGGGGATGAGAATTTCCGCATTGGGTTAATCGCTCCATACCGCGCACAGGCTGACCTGATTGATAAGCTAATGACATCGGTCGTACTTCCCAAGAACGTTGATGTTCAAGTTGGAACAATTCATGGTTTCCAAGGCGACGAGTGCGACATTATAATTGCTCTATTTAATCCGCCGCCGAAAATCTCTACACATAAGGATATGTTTCTAAACAAGCTGAACATAGTAAATGTGTCGATTAGCCGTGCAAGAGACTATTTGATAGTTTTAATACCTGATGATGAAACAGAGAATGTTGACAATCTCACGCTTATCAAAAAGGTCGAGATGCTCTGCAAGGAGCAGCCATACTACACTGAACAGCATTCTCCTGAAATTGAAGAATTGATTTTCGGAAGTAAGAGCTATCTTGAGGACAACTCGTTTTCAACAAGCCATCAGCTGGTAAACGTGTATGGGAAGCCTGAAAAACGATATGAGGTTAGAAGTGAGGATAATGCAGTGGATGTTCAAATACATGAATAATAGCAAACGAGTGCATGGAGGACAGTGGCAACACTTTTGAATTTCATTTTATAAGGAATAAGAAATAGTGTGGCCTTGTTCCCACGAACGGATAAAAACTGTTGACCTGTTCCCGCGAACAGAAATAACCCATAAAAACCATGCTCGACCTATCCCCGCGAACGCGCAAAACGAAAAATACATACCAGACATCAATCTGATGCTATCGTTCCATGTGGAGACAGTAGTCTTGATGTGTGCGTCCAGCGAAGCTGGCAAATGCTAACAGGTGAAAGTCCTGTAGTGGTAAAGGTAGGGCAGCCACTTAGTCAGTAACCAGCGTATGAAGTAATTTGTGCGTTGAAGCGTTACG
>JAAYQK010000006.1 GCA_012519325.1 Gracilibacteraceae bacterium
AAGACTATCCTCTGTTATAGCTTTTCTTATCTCAGACATAAGGTTCTGCAGGAACCTGAGATTGTGAATGGTTGTAAGCCTGCTTCCCAGGATCTCTCCTGCCTTTATAAGATGTCTTATATAAGCTCTTGTAAAGTTTCTGCAGGCATAGCAGTCGCATTCCTCGTCCAATGGCCTGAAATCCTCACTGTACCCTGCATTCCTGACAACAAGCTTTCCTTTTGAGGTCATCACGGTACCATTCCTTGCAATTCTTGTCGGAAGCACGCAGTCAAACATGTCTATTCCCCTTATTGATCCTTCTATCAAGCAATCAGGACTTCCAACTCCCATAAGATATCTTGGTTTATTTTGAGGAAGCTCCGGTATGGTACATTCAAGCATCTCATTCATTAATTCCTTTGGCTCGCCTACGCTCAATCCACCTATCGCATAGCCCGGCAAATCCACTTCAACAGTCCTTTTTGTGCTTTCAATCCTTAGATCCTTATAAACACTTCCCTGCACTATTCCGAAAAGAGACTGCTTTTCAGTGTTGTCATGCGCTTCCTTACACCTTTTCAGCCATCTTGCAGTCCTTTCCATTGACTTTTTCGCATAATCATACTCACAGGGATAAGGTGTGCACTCGTCAAAAGCCATAATAATATCCGCACCAAGTGAATTCTCAATCTCCATCACGTATTCAGGAGTAAAAAAATGCCTGGATCCGTCCAGATGTGATTTGAACTCAACACCTTCCTCGGATATTTTTCTCAAGTCATTAAGGCTGAATACCTGAAAACCACCGCTGTCAGTAAGAATTGGCCTATCCCAATTCATGAACCCGTGTAGTCCTCCTGCCTTTTCAACCAGCTTATGTCCGGGCCTGATATATAAATGATAAGTATTGCTGAGAATTATCTGCGCCCCTATTTCTTTCAATTCATGAGGAGACATAGCCTTTACCGTAGCCTGGGTGCCTACAGGCATGAATGCAGGAGTATCAATGATTCCATGGGGGGTATGCAGTTTCCCCAACCTTGCTCCCGTTCTTTTGTCTTCCTTTATCAGTTCGTATCTTATAGTCAACTACATATACCTCCATTAAATCAAAACTGTTCGTTGTTATGCCATATATCAAGATTCGTTGTATTTCATTGCCCAAACTCTGTAGATAATCCCATTACTGTAACTCAGCACCTTTAATTCAGCATCAGCAATTCGGTAATATGAGCCTTCATGGATTTCCCTGCAGGATTGCTTGGATAAATAACTTATTAAACCTCCAACGGTATCGGCAAGATTTTCAGGTATTTTTACGCCTATGGAGTTATTAATATCCGCTATACTTGCAGTAGCCGGGAAAATGTTGATAGCCTCATAATCTTTAATATTACTAACATAGAGATACTTCTTTATGGCAAAAATACTTGCTATGGAGGCTATTCCCAGAAGGAATTCCAACATGTGTGCATTACTAATCAGCATTTTTCTTGCAACAGCATAAAGCAAAACCTCTATTACACTGCCGGGGGTGTGCCTTACAAGCATAGCCACCATCTCAACTCCTACTACGAGAAGAAGTGTATGCCCCAAAAATCTTTGGAATACATCATAAGTTTCAATTGTGCTGGTCTGAAATATCATCACAATATATTTTATAAGGTCTATCATACCAATAGCAATAGCTATTGTAATAATTATTGCCAGTATATTCTCCAGATATAGAGTCGCATCAATAAGCTTTTGCTTAATTCGACTCATTCCCATTGAAACACCTCCAAAAATCAAATAATTAACATCGCATCACCGAAGCTGAAAAATCTATAACGTTCCTTCACTGCTTCCTTATAAGCCTTCATTATATTATCCCTGCCTGCCAAAGCACTT
>JAAYQK010000077.1 GCA_012519325.1 Gracilibacteraceae bacterium
AGAGAGGATGTCAAGGGTAAAATGAACTCCGCTGTGCTCCGCCCTTGACATCCGCGAACATAACTTGACAATATACAAAATATGGACTTACAAAATATGGGTGGCATTTAAATTTGCAATTTAGTAGTTCACAAATATTTCATAAAACTATTGCATATTAATTCCTTTTATGTTATAATTACTTTGTATTTAACCCCTGAATAACTCATAGCTTATGGATACACACACAATCGTTAACCCCACTCATATTGCACCTTTAACAAGGTGCACTTTTTTTTATATAAATATTGGCATTTTTTAAGAGGAAAATATTGTTTTGTGTAGAATAATGTAGGTTGAGGTGGTTGTATGGACAATCGTGTTATTGCAGAAAAGTACGAAATAATCAATGCCTTGTTCTCAAATGAACTGCAGTCAATATATCTCGCAAAAATATCCGGCTCCGAAGATCCGAAGCAGTATATAGTTAACGAATTTAAGGATGCCGACACCATCTACAGCATGAAAGACAGCTTTTCAAAGGAAAAATGCCATTATATCAGAAATATCGTTGAAACCTTCTACGAAAATTTCTGTTTTTATGTAGTCTGCAATATATGCTCAGGACCTGCCATGGAAGCCTTTCTGTCAGACAATACCCTCAGGCTTACGGATAAGATGTTCTTAACCGACAGCTTACTTTCCCAACTAATTGATATGGAGAAGCTCAGCCCTTTCATCGTGTATTCTCTTTGCGATACGGATAATATCGCAATTACAAATAGAAAAAATATCTGCTTCAACTGCAACCTCAAGTTCACTCCCGAAATATTGCCAGTCTCCCGAAAGGATGTATCAAAGCGAGTGGGGGAACTCATTTGCGCAATATTTTCGAATACGGTGGCTGCTGATATGAACTACGCAAAGGACAATATGCCCCCCGCCCTTTTTCCGATAGTACAGAGCTGTCTGGAGGGAAAGTATGAATCCATGGCAAAGCTATATAATGATTTTAAATCTTTGCTTCTGTATTCTGTTTTTATGGGCAGCGGATCAGTAGACAATCAGATTAGGGCGAACTACCAGAAAGCTAAGGTTAGAAGAAAGCTCTCCCCCATAAAGAGGCTTGCGGCCCTGGTCCTGGTACTTCTGATTGCAGGAGGAGCCTGGATGCTGGTAAAGGATTGGGATTTACTTACTTTTAATAGGGCTGCAGTCACGAATACAAAGCCTGCAGCGGAATTTACCGCAAGCAATATACGGGTTTACGAAGGCGAAAAAGTTGTATTCACCAATGAGTCTGCCGATCCTGATGAGGGCGACAGTATAAAATCTAATTTGTGGGTTATATCAAAAGCAGGAAATCCCATATTCAGCTCCAAACGGCAGAACATAGCCTATACCTTCGTTGATCCCGGAGAATTTGAAGTTTCTCTTGTAGTAACCGATTCCCACGATGAAGCAAGTGAACCGGCCAAGGTGCTTATAGAGGTACTGCCCAAGCTGGAACTGCCTGTTATAGAAGAACCCGGGGAAGAGTTCAATAAGTAGGAGTGGGACAGGAGAAACGTCCCCATGTCCCACCCGTTTATGGTCTGTTTATTATTATATCCATATCTTCAAGGCTGCTTTTGGTGTGGTCGTATCTTATAACATCCCCTATTTCATAGGGGTATTTTATTTCGGTTCTTTCTATGGGCCACTGCTTTTCGTTGTAGTCGTACTTCATTTCACCATTCCTATATCCTCTTATTGTGAAGTTCACAATGATGTCTGCATTTATTCTGTTGGCTTTTGCATTGGCGGCAGAAGTCCCCTGCGGCACAAGCCAGGATGTTGCGGGAATGAAATACTCTCCCCGCCAGGTTGCCCCATTCTCTCCCGTTATTGTTCTGTTGCTTTCATCCAATACTATTCTTGCCCAGCTGCTATGTCCGCCTTCTCCGGATTTGTAAATTTCTTTATTTGAATCCTCCCAGTAAAGGTCAGACTGTGGGCCTCTGACTCCCGGCACTCCCGGAGTATATGAGTAAAAGCTCAGTTCTATTTCTATTGTGTCATTTGCTTCATTGAAATTTATCGTGTCTATTTCAAACTCGAAACGATAACCTTTTGTCAGGCTGCTGAATCCGGGTACTGCACTAATCCCCCCCGACATGAAATTTGTTTGATCTATTGCCATTGAATTGACATAAAACGGCCTGTCGATATATTCACCGTTATATTCATAATAGGGTTCCAGATGCAAATCCCTTATTCTCGCAACTCTGAAACTGCTCATCTTGAAGCTTTCCTGCACAACCAGATCCTCATAGAAGAAACTATTCAGATTATATGCGCTGTCAGTTCCTCCATCAGACCACATGCCGTTCCCATTCATTACCCTTAGATATATCCTGTATGTTCCCGGCCCTTTATCGGCATAGTTAGTCTTGACATTCACATCATATCCGGCCATGCTTCCTGTACCGGTATTACTGTCGCTGAATATTTCATTTTGAACATTGCCGGCCGGTACACTTCCGTCCGCATTGAGTTTTTTTACTATCCAATGCCATCTTGTCACAGGAGATATTCCCGTTGATGTTGATGTGTCCCGCAGCTGCAAGATGTTTTCTACAAAAATAGGATTTTTCTCTATGGTGAAACTGGCTGCCGGAGGACTGTCAACCGTTATATCCTGACTGTAGAAGCTGTCCAATACCGGTGCTGAATCGGCCCCTCCGTCGGACCAAAGGCCGTTGCTGTCTTTTACTCTCAGATATATCCTGTATTTTCCCGTACTGCTGTAGCTGTATTTTACATTTTTATCGTATCCTGCCAGAGTACCCGTACCTGTATTGCTGTTTGTGAACTTAGCATCCTGCATATTACTGCTTGGCACGCTTCCATCCGCATTAAGCTTTTTTACTATCCAGTGCCAATCTGTAATTGAACTGAAACTCTGAGGAAATGACATATCTTTTACTTTAAGCCACTCTGATGTAGATATCAGTGTCTTGTCTATGGTAAAAAATGCTGCAGGCGGATTATTTCTATCTATAGTGATAGCAGCATAATCACTCCATACGCCCTCAACATCCTTTACCCTTAGCTGAGTGATATAGCTTTCATCGGGAGTACAATCGGATTTATTCATCTGCCCCGATGTCCATACTGTTGAAGTTTCTTCCTTCCACCTCCATTCCCTGGCTGTTATGCCCTTGTCGGCTCTTGTCACGCTGTGATCCGGATCATAGCTGCCCGCATCATATGCTTTTACCGTAAAAGTCCCATCGCCGTTATCGGTTATTGAAACTCTCTGCAATGCTATAGGCTTTCTGTGTACATATACAGTCAGGTTATGATCCCCTAAACTCCATTTATAATAATTTTTATCCTCATTGCTGTCATTCAGGAATTTTAAATCCGATTTTGGATTATCTCTTGCCTTTAGGTTTATGATATATTTGCCTACCTTATCAAGCTTTACAGGAGGACTTGCAGCAGCTCCTGCAGGGTTATGATAAGCAGACAGTCCCATACTGTTGTCAAAGTAGTATGGATCATGGGATATAATCCACTTCCTGCTGTACTCCGGATCGCTCTCATAGTCGGAATAGGCACTTTCATACTTTATGGCATCCCCCAGGAGGACATACATATTGCCACTGGAATAACTGCTGTACTTGTTGTATATGTCATTGAGAGCTGTAGCATAGGCTCCGGCAGCATAGAATTTAGAATCTAAAATATTATTGAAAATATCCAACAGCGATAAATATGTTTTTGATGTATCGAATGTCAGGGAGCTATTAAAAGGGTTCGTAAGAGTATTTATAGTTGCACTATTTTTGACCCCTAGCTGCCCATAATTTGTATACCCTATGCCGAGAACACTTCCGTCATTTCTAAGGATATAAGTCTGTTGACCAGCAAGTGAAAAAACATTTTTTATGCCGCTGTATAAAAGAACAGGATTACCAAGAACGTTATTAGAATATGTCATAGTATACAAGTCACCGTTGTTATATAGCACATAAAGAATACTACTGTTCCAATGTTTAACAACATTTTTTACACTAACCCCCATATCTACAATAGCAGATCCTGTAGGGTAAGGAGAGTCACTCGTTGAAATTAGCCTATATACCTTACCTGTTGCATCCCTAAAAAAGTTAGCAGACAAAATGTTTTTATCGAAGAATACACGTGTTAGATTATTTAAGGGAATCGGTTTTGATGCAGTCCATCTAGTTATTATATATTTATATCTCCACTTTCCATCGTCATCATCGTAATAGCGTTCCACCACTACCTCGCTTGATAACATTCTTGTTGTTCCGTCTGTTTTATTCAAAATTACACCATAATCAGTAGAATCAAGAGAACTTACATTAGATTCAAGGCAACGGTAATTTTCTGACCTGAGTAGATGAAAATATTCATAGTACCTTCCGTATTTATCCTTGTCAGTATGCTCCCATGTAAAATTATCAAATTGCTCGACATTACCATTTGTATATAGCACAACTATACCTGTCGTACTGCCTGGAAGACGCCATTCCCTAGCATCTTTGATAGCTGGCATATTAGTTCTGTAGGTAGTACCATTTGAGACGTATTCTACTTGCAACCGCCTTATTCTATTAGTAATCCAGGAATTGCCGTCATAATATTCATAATTAACATACGGTTCACCTGTACTTGTCAGAAATATATAGCGTCCTGCATCCATAAGAATACGATCTATTATTACCCCTGATTGGACATACGGAGTAAGTACCCCATCTACATAGGAATAAAATTGCCCGCCGGCAGACAGAATATAGAAGTTATGCCAATTTGAACTGCCATAATTATGCATCTCTTTAACATTTATGTTTTCTAACTCAGGAATAATTGAAAAATTAGTACCATCTGTAGATTTCTTTACCTTCCCATCTTCCATCAGCATATATGTTGTAATGTTCGAATAATTACCTATAAAAATTAGTTTTTTTACACCGTTAATATTGTCAGAAACATAGGGATACATTTTTCCCCCAGTAGAAAGCTGGTCAGCAAACAAAGAATTACCCAGCCTTAGTATATCTCCGTTTTCCATTTGAAATAATGTAAATAATCCAAATTGTTCTATATCCAATACTTTATCGTTATTAAGAGTCATATATCGTGTTTTGTCTGGTGCTACACCATATAGAGAAAAGTTATTTGTTTTTATGTAGTTTTTTACAGTTTCCGTCATATCTCCGAAGCTGAAATAATTACCAGCACTTTGGCCGTAATCTTTAACAGCTCCGTCAGACAGAAATATCATGTGCCTGTCTGATCCTGACCTTAAAGGTACGGTGTTGATTTTAGAAAAATCAAGGCTATACATATCATAGTTAACATCAGATATTTTATCTGATATAGTCCAATTTTTATCTATTACTACATTTTCAGATATTAAATAATCCCATTCACGGGCCGTTGTATCACTGGTATAGTATTTTACTACTTCTATCGGGCCGGATGAGGTTTTAATATCGCCAGTACAATTAATTGTTACATTATAATAATCAGTCGTACTTCTCGATGTAGTTCTGCGCATAATTCCGGTCTTTGTAAAAGTCACGTTCTTAGGGTTACGTTGAGGTAAGAAAGCAAATTGACTCAGCAATCCCTGAGTTTCTTCCCATACCACTTGTTCACACATCCAATGTCGTGGATAATCATTCCAGCTGGATGAAGGAGTATATGACCGATAGTGATTCACTTGATAATTATATGTAGCATACCTCCTGAATTTATATATCTGGTCACTCTGAGTACCGACCTTTTTCATATCCCCTATAATGTGAAAAACCGGATCAACATTTACTGTGCTAAATTGTGCTTTTAAGGCATTAATCTGAGTATTCAGGGAGGCAAGCTTTATTCCTGTATAATCAGTTAATATAACTATATCCACCGGCTTTTTCACAGGAGAAACATTAAGATCTATCTTTGGCGCGATATTATTATTATCTCCAATATCTGTTAATGGAGCTGCATCAATACAAACACTGTTAAAAACAATGAGCAATATTAAAAGTAAAGATATCTTGAATTTGTATTTAATCTTCAGCAATAGGCACACCCTCCCTAGTCCCTTAGTTAAAATCATCGTCCCGCCTGTAATCATTTTCAGTTAAGAATTCCAGGATCGTGTCAGCTGCCGGTATCGTCTCCATTACTCTTATTGCGAAATGATACCTGCCGACTGCTTTAGTTTTTAGTGTAAATTTAGCCGGATTAGCCGCAGCAATATTGTATATGTTGAAGCTGCTTACCGTATTGGCATAATTCATGCCCGTAGATTGCCATGTTATTCCGTCTTTACTGTAGTACCACTGTTCATCTTTATAATCTCCGTCGTTGTCGGAATCATAGCAATATAGTCCAACAGCTTTGTTTATGGTATCTCCGTCAGGAGAATAGCTATCGTTAAATATCTCAAAGGTTGCATAATTGGAATCATCCGGATCCCTATAGGTTTTATACGACACACCTGCCGGTGTTGGTAATTGTATTTTTGCAACCGGCGGCAAGTCCGGAGCTATGGTTATTGTTTGGCTGGCTGAAGCAGTTCTGCCGTATGTGTTTCTAACGGTCAAATTAATTCTGTATGTTCCTGCCTTTTTAAAAAGTATGTCCTTGGATTCAACTCCTGTTAATGAACCGCTGTATTTAATATCTGCAGCCGTTCCTCCCGATACAGGAGTAATTGCCCAAGTTGTATTTGCCGCATCTATAGGGTAGTATTTTGGTGATTTACTCCCGCTGCTGCTTATTGTCACCTTCCTGTTTTCCTTCAGCTTGCCGGTTACGGTTATCACTGCTGTGGGAATAGGCGGCGTTACCTCTATTTCATTTTCCATTGAGTCATGCTTGCCGTTTTCGTCTTCTACTTCAAGATATATTTCATATGTGCCGACATTTGGGTACCATATTCTTACATCGCTGCCATTGTCTTTTTCAAGATTGGCTCCTTCGTACTCGAAGTAATAATCTGCTATATAGCCTCCGGGATTGTTGGACCAGCTTTTACTTCCATCTGCCTTTACAACTGCTCCTGCCATGACCTCATCAGGGGTTTCCAGTATTGCCGTAGGAGGGTTATTTGCCGAAGGAGCAGTGAATTTATAGTAAAAGACAAACTCCACAAAGGGATGATCTGCGTTCAATACTATTGTTACCGGACTTGGAGTTACCAGCTTGCTGTTTGCCGGGGCGGGCTTTGCCGATTCGGTATATGTACCGAAGCCCAGTCCGGGCATTTCTTTTGCGGGATATATGTCTCTGTCGGTATCTATGTCTCTGTAATATATAATATATCCGCTTGCAAGCACTTTTTTAAAATATGCGGTATGCTCCGCATAGTCCTCTCCGCCGGTTGCAGATGTAACCTCAAGCTTAAAGGCTTTGTTTATGCCTGAGCCGGGCAAACTGCTGTCCATATTGCTTATATTCACGGTTGTTTTATTGGCACTTCCGGAAATCTCCTTCCAACCGCTGCTTACATCCCAGTATGACCATTTGCGGGCGGTAATAGGTTCTGTTGGGGAAAAAGGTGTGCTGCAATCCTCCAGTACCAGGCTCATGTCTCCCGGATCTATTGTGGCAGGGCTTGTCTTGTTGTCGGTAATGTCATCGCCCTGATATTCTATTGAAAAATCAACATTTGGTTTGTTATAGCTTACCTCTACAGTAAGTTTGCTATAGTACCACCAACCTGGAAAGTCAGAGCCGGTGCCTCCACCCGGATTGGTTCCTGCAGCCCTATGCGTTCCGTTATACGCCCAGTTACCCCAGCCCTCGGTATTTAGTGTGGAATTATCCATGACATTGAGATATATGTTATATGTTCCGGATGTATTCATTGGTATACTGTCAAGGTTTATCCCGCTTTCTATTCCATCGTTTGTTTCTCTCAACAGAGTTGAGGAATATATAATATTAGTGCCGTCGGATATCTGAAAATCGCATTTGCTCCATCTGTTACCGTTGCCCTTTGTACTTGTGTTTTCTATTATAAGTGTATCTCCCACTTTTGCTTCCAATATAGCTCCCGAATCACTGGTTCCGGATTCAACTTCCTCCCCATTTCGCTTAACTGAGATTGTAAAGCTGGATGTTGGTGCTTCCAAAGCTTCATTTCCGTCTAATTCTTGAAAATACTCTTCATATAGCACCTTATAATCCACTCTGCCATCTACAACATACTTGCTATACCTACCAGGTATTTCACCCGCATTTACTTTCGTAATAGAAGACAATGTTACAGCCAGGCATAACATTATTGCTACAAGTTTCTTTTTATTAATGCTACTCATATCAATCACCTGTGTCTAATTAACTTTGAATTTTATATCGTACTCCCGGCTGTTGTTACCTCTTTTGAGATATAGCTTAAAGTTAAGGGTTTCACCTTTTTTCACATAATCAGGTACATCAGTCCACTTGCCATTTACCGCTTTTTCTTCATCCCTTTTTATATTAAAGAGCATATATGTATCAAAATAATCATTTTTTGCTATGCCGTCCCCAAAAGTTTTCCAATAATCCCTTCTTACCTCATAAACATGGTCATAGGATATAAAGGGCTGTGTGAGCAAGGTCCCTGTATTAATAAGATCCTTATCCTTATCAGTGCACACTACCTTGTATTGGGTATCGGGGGCATATTTATCATAATCCTCGTAGTTTTCCAAAGCAATGTATCCGGCATTAAGATTAAACCGCCACTCAGCATCTTCGCCATATACCTCGAAGTCCTTCCTCGTATTAATTATCCTTATTTTCGGCTCTATGATATAATTAGGATCTGCCTTTGCTTTTTCTATCTCTGATTGCCGTATAATTTCCAAATCCTCTTTTGTCGCCGTCCCATTGGCTATTCTTTCATCTCTAGCTGCTTTTTCCACAAACCCCTTTGGGTCTGCCTTATAATCAATCATTCTTGAGATTATCACTGCTGCTTGTGCCCTTGTAGTTACTCCTGTTGGGTTAAATATTATCTTTCCGTTCATAGGGATACCTCTTACAAGGTATTCTTCATATACCTTTGTGAAGCAGTCATTCGGCTCTGCCAGGTCATAGTATGGATTTGGTCCGTCAGAAGGTTCAAGCTTCAATGCCCTAAACAACATCATTACCATATCTTTTCTTGAGATTGGTGCATCAGGATAGAATCTGTCCCCTTCTTCTGCTTTGACTATAACGCCGTTTCTCAATGCAGTTTCGATGTAGACACTTGCCCAATGAGGTTTTGATGTCGGATAGGGCTTCATGTCGACAAAACTGACGCTATCTATCTTTTTATACCCCATTGCCTCCACCAGCATCTTTACAAACTGTGCCCTTGTTACCTCTCCCTGGGGA